>NZ_JBXWRL010000027.1:0-32552 GCF_059612885.1 Ruegeria sp. YKSD179
CAGGCAACTGCAAGTTTAGCTGAAGCGCGCACAGGTGAGCAGATCGAGTCCCAGTCACGCGGCCAGAGAGTAACTGTTACTGAAACAGCAGCCGTTCCTCAGCAGCCAACGGATCCCAATCGAAAATTGATTGCTTTTCTTGGAGTAGTTGCCGGTTTTGGCTTGGCGGGGGCTACCTTTCTACTGTTAGAAATTCTGAACAACAAAATCCGTAGGCCCGCTGATCTTGAGGAACAGTTTGGTGGCCCGATATTTGGTTCGGTTCCTTATATCCAATCTACGGGGCAAGTGGCTGCAAAAAGGGGGCTAGTTACTTTGGTTATCCTTTTACCCATTTTTTGCGCTGGGTTGATCCTTTACCTCATTCAAATCAACTACGAACCGATCGATCAGCTAATTTCGATAGTCAATGAAACGCTGGGAATCGGTACTTCGGCTGGCGAGTCCGAAAGCGGCTGAGAAGGAAATTCGATGGAACGTATTCAGTCAGCAATACAAAAAGCCCGTGAGGCCCGAGAACAAAATGCACCTAAGGGCCCTATCGACCCTGAGATGTTCGTTGCGCCGTCTCCATTACAGGAAGACGTCCCTTCGCGTGGCGAACAGGCTTGGGCGGACTTACCTGTTCAAGACTTTAACCGCAGGTTGTTCAAGAAAGCCAGAATAGTGACTCATGAACCGGGTGAAAAATCTGGGGCTTTCGATGCCATGCGAACGCGGATATTGCACGAACTGCGCAAGAACAAGTGGCGTCGTGTTGCGATCACGTCTCCGGGTTCCGGATGTGGTAAGTCTACCTTAGCCCTTAATCTGGCTTTCGGACTGGCTCGGCAACGAGATATCCGCACTATGCTGGTTGATCTGGATATGCGGAATCCATCCATTGAAAGGATGCTTGGGGTCAAATTGAAAAACAACTTCGCGTCCGCGCTGGCTGGAGAGAGCTCACCCGAAGATCATATGTTTTGCTATCAGAAAAAGTTGGCTTTTGCGACAAACTACAAGCCAGCCCACAACACATCGGAGTTGCTGCAGGGTAAGGACGCGGCACGAGTAATCGACGGTTTGGAATCGCGATATGAGCCGGACGTCATGTTGTTCGACACGCCCCCGCTGTTAACCTGCGACGACACGACTGCCTTTCTGGACCAAATTGATTGCGTTTTATTGGTGGCAGCTGCCGAAGCTTCGACAGTGGACGAAATGAAAATTTGTGAGCACGAAATATTGCAGAAAAGCAACCTGCTTGGCGTGGTTTTGAACAAGTGCCAATTTTTGGATCGTGCCTATACGTATGGGTACTAAGAACACCGCGCGGAAATTTCCCATTACGTCAAATTAGGCGGACATGACGATGTGGACTGATGAACATCAAAGCCAAATCCGCTCCAAGCTCTTAGGGGAAGGCTCTGGCGATCTGATCCGTTATATGCTCCAAAAAAATATGAAAGTGGAAATCGATGGTATTTCTGCAGAAGCGATCCAATCCGCGGTCGAGCTAGGCTGGATCGATGAAACGAATCAGGAAATAACACCGGCGGGAAGTATGGTGGCGGATTCATGTCGCGAGTACTCATTTTGGTTAGAGCGTGACAAAGTTTTGCCCTTTGAAGGAGCTGCACCGCACCTAACCGCGTCCTATTTTGAGGACAGGATAGTCATGGAAGTAGGCCCTGGGATGGGCGCAAATCTGATGTCACTTTCCAAGGCGGGCTCACAGGTTCTCGGTGTCGAACCCATAGAAGCCTACGCTAAAATGGGTCGTGTATTTGCCGAACGGGAAGGGTTGCGATCAACGGATATCCAATACGGTCGGGCCGAGGCGTTGCCTTTTCCTGACAGCAAATTGGACGTTGTGCTATGTGTTACATCGCACCAGTACTTTGATATTCACCGCGCTTTGACTGAAATCTTTCGTGTTCTACGCCCAGGCGGTGAGTTGATTATCGTTGGAGCCACCCTTTGGAGCTACTGTTCCAACAACATCGGATTTGTTACTGACAGTTTTGGACTGGCACGGGCCTACGCTCTTACAGTTATTAATACCGGTTCCTATACATTCTTTGGCAAAAGGATTGTTCCTGCCCGTCATGGCAATGTATCGACATCTCGGCCAATATACCCAAGCCGCGCCGCCATGCGCAGGTGGCTTACAGGGGCAGGCCTGATAGAATGCAGCCCCGATTGTAAGGTCGGTGCCGAAACCTGCTTTCACTATATTAAGCCCTGATAAGGACACAAGGTCAGGTTCTGTCGGCGCAGGGCGAAACAATGGACCAAGTTCGGATGATCAATGTGCGAAGCGGTAGACAATTAACTATTTCTTGTTCATTTCCGGACTGGATTGGCCCAAGATGCGCGTGTTCTCCGTAAAACCGGATTTGAGTGGCTAATGAGTAGAAAACTTCTTTCAGTATCGATTGTCATAGCGTTAATTGTAGGTGTGGTTTATCGGGTTTTCCCGATCTTTGCCGGCGACGATGCGCTGGCACAATTCTTCATTACTGAAGATGGCTATTTGATGCTGACAATAGCCCGCAATATGGCCATTGGCCTCGGTATGTCAGTGTCTGAGGGCACCATTGTTACTAATGGAGTTCAACCTCTGGCAACCTTCATTTTCACAATTCCGTATGTGCTGACGGATGGCGACAAACTGGACAGCCTGGTTGGGGTAATCCTGATTTCAACCTTGATAGCAGTTGCTGCCTTTTTTGTGCTTCAGCGCTTCGCGCATTTAGTACTGCGGCAATTTACGGATGACCCAATTTGGAGCTGGCTGGTAGCAGCCTTTTGGTTTGTGGGTCCGTTGTTGTTGTTCCATTCGATGAACGCGTTAGAAACAGGCCTTTACACACTGACCATTTTGCTGACTCTTTTGCAATTTAGTCGCGTGCTGAATAAGGGGGCTGATAGCACATTTGCAGATCGCATGTTTTTGGGCGCGCTTTGCGGTATTACCTTTTTGGCCCGGATCGACGGTGCATTACTAGTTGTGGCAATCTTTCTTGTCTGGGGGCTTTTTGAATTACTGGCCTTGCGCATCAAGTTTTTCACTGTTGTAGGGCGACTGTTTACTCCAGGATTGTTGTCATTGGTGTTCGCCGCGCCCTGGCTGATTTATAATCAACTTTTGTTTGGCCGGATCACCCCCATCAGCGGTATCTCTCAATCGCACGGCGCGAATTTCGGAAGCAATCTGTCACTGCTGCCTTCCAAATTGATTGAATATGTTTTTCCGATGCTCCCGGTTCCGACTGCGTTAGAACAAACTTCTCCATCGATTGTCATTTTTGCACTGATCATAGTGGTGGTGCTGGGACTATTTGTAACGAGTGTTTGGCGTACCGGCAGTCGAATTAGGCTGGTGGTTTTGGCTTATCTGATTTTCGGATTTTTTCTGGCAACCTATTACGGCCTTTTCTTCGGGGCGCCGCATTTCATTAGTCGTTACATGGCACCATTGTCCCCGGTTTTGATCACCGCCACTGTTGTAGTTGGCTTAAATATTGTGACTTGGTCGCGTGGTAGAATCTCGCAACCTGTTCTTCAATATTTGGGGGTTGCTGGGCTTGCTTTGTCGCTGGCGTTACTCGGTCGATTAGCAATTCCAGGTGTCAAAGAGCAGGGTCATTTTCAAGTTGTCGAATGGGTCCAGGAAAATGTTCCACAGGACATCTGGGTGGGCGCAGTTCAAACCGGAACTTTGGGATACTGGCGTGATCGCACGATCAATTTGGATGGAAAAGTTAACCCAAACGCGTTGAGGGCATTGAAGGAACAGGGCGACGTACTGAATTATGTATTGGGCAGCGAAATTCAGTTTATTGCCGATTGGAGCGGTGTGGCGGACTGGCCCATAGAAGAACGGTTCCGCGACACCGAGTTTGCACGCAGATTTGAAGTCGTCATCAAAGACGAAGCTGCTGATTTAGGAGTGTTACGACGGACGTCTTACTCTGATTCATGATCAATAGCCGATGAATCTGAGACGTAGCCGCTTAAGACTGTCATAACGTCCGACTAGAACGCGCGGCAAGGCAAACACATTGTCTTGGGATGGCTGGCAAAGGGTCTGACCCAAGATCGTGGCAGAAGTAAAACCGGCTTGGCGCACGATTTGGTGCAGGGCAGGGCTGTGGTTCCCATTGGGATAAGCAAAATGTTCGATAGACTGACCAGTCCAACTTTGCAGCAATGATCGTGACTTGCGGATACTTTCTTCCGCTTGATCCAGCGGTATCTGATCCAAAAGGTTATGGCAGTGACTGTGACACCCAATGACGACATTGGGATTTTTCGCCAGTTCCTTGAGTTGTGCGCGGGATAATGGCTCCAATTTTGTAAAGTCTGTGCGTTGGGTTTTGACCTGCTCAAGGATTGATAGTGTCAATTCCTCCCGCCGTTCCGGTGACACTTGTTTTAAGGTCTCGAGAATATCCGAAATGATAGCCCACCGTTCAGGCCCGGTCTTGGGTCCCACTGTCCACCTGCGACGTCCGCTGAATTCAATCGTCACTTCGGTTTCGCCCGGCGCTTGCAGCGCATTCATGATGCGGTCAAACCAATATGCCTTGCCAGTTTCAATTTGCTCGGTCGCAACGTAGAGAGTAACTGGAAGGCCTTTGGCCTCGATGATGGGCAAAAGATGAGTAAAAAGCCCAATATCGCCGTCGTCGAACGTAAGCACGGCGCGCGGCTTGTCTTCCTTGTATTCAGGGTTCAGTGCTTTATCCAAGCCTACGATTTTAAAATGTTGCCGAAGAAATCTAATATGCTGTCGAAACTGCGATGCGCGAGCTACAGTCCATGCATCCATAATTTCGTTATCGGGACCAAGCGTGTGATAGCACAGAATTAGAGTAGGGTTCTTGCGCAGAGTGTACGTTCGTAGTGCTAAATAAACAGGGCCTCCACTAAGAACTGAAATAGCAGTTTGTTTCAGAATACCCATCACTCAACCTTGGTTTGCGTACAAGGCGCGCAGTTTGGCAACTTCTATTCCTATTTGATGACGTTCCTTTACACGTTCCAGTGCAAGCCGTCCCATTTTCAGTCTGTCTTTTTCAGGTGTACTCAAGGCCGTGGACATAGCCGTTACCAGTGCGAGGGTGTCACCTGCAGGCACCAGCCATCCAGTTCTGTCAGGTTGTACCAATTCAGGTATGCCGCCTACATACGTTGAAATGGCGGTTCGTGCCTGAGCCATGGCTTCCATGATGACAACGGGTATTCCTTCGATCAGGCTTGGTTGCACCAGTGTGTGGCAGCGCTTGATTTCTTCGCGAACCTGTTCTGACGATATCCAGCCTGTGATGCGCACCGCATATTCAATGCCCAACTGGGCGATTTTGTCCTCGATAGTCGGTCTCAATTCACCATCACCAGCCAAAACCAACCTTGCCTGCGGGTGATCTTTTAGAACGTCCACAAAAGCGTCCAACAATATTAGATGACCTTTTTCAGGACTAAGGCGTCCAATGCAAAGCAGGAAAGGATCCGACACAACTTCGATGCCATCAACTTTCGTAAATGCTTCATCTTCCAAACCGCAGTGTATTACTTTTATTTTTTTCCAGTCGTCTGGCGAGACATGCCGCATCAACTGGCTTCGACCGAATGCGCTGATAGCGACTGCGAATTGTGCAAGGCCAACTTTTTTATCAAACGCTAACTTGGGAGCATTGTCAGCTTCATCCATACCATGAATCGTAAAACTGAACTCAGGCCCACCTAATTGCTGAAGCAAGAGCGCGACTTCAGCGGGGTTCGTTCCGAAATGTGCGTGAATGTGTGAGACCGGGTTTTGGTCCAACCAAAGTTTGATCTGACAGGCATGCGCCAGATAGATAAGGTGGTAAGGCCAAGCCCGCGTCGAGTTGCGAGACAGCGACAATGCCATTTTAAGTGTGTTCCAGAAAGACCCGGGGTCCGCTGCCGCGCATTTCATCGCTGATCTGGTAAGCGCCCATAATCCGTCGCGCAATGTATAGCGGGTCTTTTCGCGCTCTGATTCATCTTGTGTATCGGTTATCTCGGCGTCCCAGCCGCGAAATGCAAACCGTTCGACCTCTACGCCCTGTTTTTCAAGCTCGATGATCTCACGCCGTATGAACGTGTGGCTTACTTTCGGGTACTGGTTGGTCAGATAAGCAACGCGCATGAAACTACCTTAGACAAAAACTCTTTAATGTTAGAACCGTGATTGGGTTTGCAGTGGCCTTTCAATAAGTCCTCTACGATCTCAAGACGGCAGAAAGTCGTCAAATCCACGAAAAAAGTAAATCAAGGCACATGCTCTGTTCTCACTTATATTCGATAATTCCCGCAGGTTTTCCACGCCATCGTCTGACATGAAACTCAAGTATACCCAGTGCTTCAGGGAATTTCCCCAAAACTAAGAAGAATGCATACTCCCACGCGACGCGACTGTTCCACCCCTCACGGTGGGCAATACGGAAAACTTGAAGCGGATAGATTACAAGCCCCAGCAAAAGCCACGGGGAAAAAATGGTTGCCCCAAAAAATAGTGCCAATGGCAGAATAGCTCCCCATAAAAGGATGCGCCGTACAGCTCGGACGCTGTGCCGTTCAGGAGCAGCACCGTGGATAAACGCGCCCTCGGCAAAAGCGTGGCCACTACGTCGGGCACGCCTCCACCACTGGTCAAAGCGGGTCATATCTGCATCGTGCAAGGTCATTTCAGCATCCAGCCGCCAAACTTGCCATCCCTGTGCACGCAGGCGGACGCACAGCTCGGGCTCTTCCCCAGCGATCATTGTGTCGCGAAAACCTTCGACGTGTTCAAATGCCGCAACCCTTACCATGGCATCACCCCCGCACGCGTCGGCTTGCCCAATAGGTGTATCCCACTCCATATCGCAAAGCCTGTTGAATACGGTCCGCTCTGGAAATCGCTCGCGTCTGCGTCCGCAGACTATGGCTGCATTGGGCGTTTGCTTCAAAAATGCTTGTGCTGTTTTGAACCATCCCGGTTGCAACGCACAGTCACCATCAACGAATTGAACAAACTCTACATCTGAAAGAGACGCAAGTTTTTGAAACCCAGTGTTTCTGGCTCGGGCCGCTGTAAAGGGTTGAGTCATATCCAACTGAACGACTGTCGCGCCCGCTTTGTCAGCCTGTGCGATGCTTTCATCTGTGGAC
The DNA here is from genome assembly GCF_059612885.1 of Ruegeria sp. YKSD179. NCBI lineage: Bacteria > Pseudomonadati > Pseudomonadota > Alphaproteobacteria > Rhodobacterales > Roseobacteraceae > Ruegeria > Ruegeria sp. YKSD179. The sequence continues at coordinate 7,168 of NZ_JBXWRL010000027.1, forward strand.
CCCGAATCAACGTAGACCACATGTGTGACATTTTCTGGGATCGAATTGAGGCAAGCCACCAATCTGGCGCCCTCGTTTCGACCAATTACAACAGTCCCGATCAATGAGTCGCGGCTCATAACAACTCCCGAGCGGAGAAAAAGCACTCAAAAATAGGCATAATTGTGCCCAATGTGCAAAAATTTGCGCTGCAACTCGCCTGCCGTCAATGTTTCTTAGCTACACAACTTGCACTGTGTTCAAAATTAAAACAATTCAATGAAAAGGAATGCGGTTGTACCGCAATAGTGATGGGCGAGCAGTAAATATGCGGAATCATTTGGCAAATACGCCATGCGACGTTTTGTGTGCGTCAGAATCCGTCTTTTACCAGGGGGGAAGCCGAGGTTTATGGCTCGCAGCACTTAGAAAAAACCACTCACTTGTTTCTAAGTTACAAACGGCAGAATTGGCGCCAACCGTTTGTCATAGTTTTGCCGTACCAAAACCTCGCTTACGCCAGTATGTGGAAACAATCATCCTGAATATGCAGGATTGGAAAGAACGGGCGAAATCATGGGACTTCATGTTGACTATTTCTCGCTGAACTCGAGTTACACCAACCTCGAGGACGTCGACTTTGGCAGTGCTCCTACGGACACCTCCTCCGTTGAAGAGCTGAACATCAAGCGTATGCGCGGCGACTTCTGGGAGGGCGGCGCGGAGAATTATTTCGCGGCTCGATATCATGGAGATCTAAACGTCTATCAGGCAGGGACGTACACGTTCTTTCTGAAATCCGACAACAACGCGATGTTGTATCTTGATGGTGAACTGGTCGCGGAAAACCTCGGTGGACGCGGAGGCCGGAATAGCGAAGTCACCCTAGATTTATCCGAAGGCGCTCATGAAATTGAGGTGCGGTATTTTGACAGCACTGGAAGATCGACACTCCAATTGGAGTGGTCCGGTCCCGACAGCGGTTGGGAACGTGAGTTCATAGGAGGAGATGCTTTCTCCAAGATCGAGACGCCGCCAGCAGATGATGATCAGATTAGTGACACCGGCGACGGTGATACAGGTGGCGAGGATACGTCCGGAGGCGACCGCGGAGATAGTTCGGACCACGGTTCTGGCGGCGACGCTGGCGCGGGCGATCATGATCACGGTTCAGGGGATGATGGGCAATCGAACGACAGTTCGACCAGCAGTCGCCAGGGACTTCATGGTACTTATTTTGCGTTGCCGTTCATGGTTGGCGGTTTGAACGACATTGACTTTGACGGGACACCGAGCGGTACAGGTACTGTTGACAGCCTGAATTTCATGAACGGCTACGATCCTTTTTGGCAGGATGGTCCAACCGATTTGTATGCGGTTCGATACGAAGGCAATCTTAACGTTAGAAATTCCGGAACTTACACATTCTATCTAAGTTCGGACGATGGATCTGCTTTGTATATCAACGGCCAGCCGGTTATTGATAACGACGGATTACACGGAACACTCGAGCAGTCGGTTACGTTGGATTTGGATGCTGGAATGCATGCCATCGAAATCCGGTATTTCGAAGCTTATGGTGACGCGACACTGGCCCTTGAATGGTCCGGTCCGGACAGTGATGGTGGACGCGAAGTAATTCAGGGCGACGCCCTGAATCACGTCATCTATGATGATACTGGCGACAGTGATAACAGTGATACAGGTGGCGAGGATACGTCCGGAGGCGACCACGGAGATAGTTCGGACCACGGTTCTGGCGGAGACGACACGTCTGGCGGCGACGCTGGCGCGGGCGATCATGATCACGGTTCAGGGGATGATGGGCAATCGAACGACAGTTCGACCAGCAGTCGCCAGGGACTTCATGGTACTTATTTTGCGTTGCCGTTCATGGTTGGCGGTTTGAACGACATTGACTTTGACGGGACACCGAGCGGTACAGGTACTGTTGACAGCCTGAATTTCATGAACGGCTACGATCCTTTTTGGCAGGATGGTCCAACCGATTTGTATGCGGTTCGATACGAAGGCAATCTTAACGTTAGAAATTCCGGAACTTACACATTCTATCTAAGTTCGGACGATGGATCTGCTTTGTATATCAACGGCCAGCCGGTTATTGATAACGACGGATTACACGGAACACTCGAGCAGTCGGTTACGTTGGATTTGGATGCTGGAATGCATGCCATCGAAATCCGGTATTTCGAAGCTTATGGTGACGCGACACTGGCCCTTGAATGGTCCGGTCCGGACAGCGAAGGCCGTCGTGAAGTAATTCAGGGCGACGCCCTGAATCACGTCATCTATGATGATACTGGCACTGGAGAACCCGACCACGGCGATGGAATGGACCATGGCTCAGGCGGTGACGATACGTCTGGCGGTGATACTGGCACTGGACAACCCGACCACGGCGATGGAATGGACCATGGCTCAGGCGGTGATGATACGTCTGGCGGTGATACCGGGACGGGTGATCACGACCACGGTGACGGATCGGACCATGGCTCAGGCGGTGATGATACGTCTGTCGGTGATACTGGCACGGGAGAACCCGACCACGGTGACGGATCGGACCATGGCTCAGGTGGCGACGACACATCCGGTGGTGATACCGGAATGGGCGATCACGACCACGGTTCCGGCGGTGACGATACATCTGGAGGCGATACTGGCACGGGCGCACCCGACCACGGTGATGGCTCGGATCATGGCTCAGGTGATCACGATAGCCACAGCGGCGGCCATGTGCCTCCGCCGACAAGCCCAGCCGAAGTTGACGACTATGTTGCTGCTGTGATGGCACAGCCCGAATCGCACGCGCATGGCGACGATGCGAGTCTTGCGAATGAACACATGGCCGTTCTGGACCTTGTGCCTCGCTCAGAGGCGACGCATGTGGCAGTCCGCGATGGAGACTGGTTCGATCCAAACACCTGGCATGAAGGACGCATTCCCGATGCAGGTGCTCAGGTTGTCATCCCCGAGTCGATTTCAGTGCTGTATTCGGGGCAGAGCGACGCGTCGCTGTTCACTGTTCGCGTGGATGGTGAATTGTCATTTGCCCACAACGCGAATTCAAAAATGCTGGTCGATACTATGGTAGTGTCTCCGACCGGTCGTTTGGAAATCGGTACCGAGGAAAACCCGATCGGTGCAAACTATGACGTAGAAATCGTTATAGCGAATAACGGCGACATTGATACAAGCTGGGACCCGATGCTTTTGTCTCGGGGCGTTATTTCGCACGGTGAAGTGGAAATTCACGGGGCGGAGAAAACGAGCTTTTTGGCGGTGTCCGATGCGCCGATGAGGGGCGACACGCAGATTAGCCTTGGTGAGATTCCTGAAGGCTGGCAGGTTGGAGACACGATCGTTCTGACTGGCACCCACAAGCAGGGCTGGAACTGGGACAACGATGCCTACATGATGCGTCGCTTCGACAGTCAGGATGAAGAGGTTGTAATTACCGCTATCAATGGCAACGTAATCACGCTGGATCGAGCCCTGGAATATGATCACGACACGCCACGGGACGATCTTGCCGCTTATGTGGCCAATACATCGCGTAACGTTACATTTTCAAGCGAGGACGGCGAAGACACTGCGGTTCATCACCGTGGGCATACGATGTTTATGCATTCGGACGACGTTGATGTTCGCTATGCTGCATTTGATGATCTGGGGCGGACTGACAAATCTGTACCTGCATTTTCTGTTACCTCGCTTGACAGCGTCCAGTCAGATTCAAATATCCAGTCGCGCTATCCGTTCCACTTCCACAGGACAGGAACAGAAGATCAGGAAAACCCTGCAATCGCAATTGGTAACTCTGTTACCGGCTCCCCGGGCTGGGGTTATGCTCATCATGACAGCCATGCGATATTCACTGATAACGTAGCGTTCGATATCTTTGGTGCAGCATTCGTTGCAGAGGATGGTAATGAAACAGGTGTTTGGTCGCATAACATCGCGATCGATGTCGTTGGTGTTGGCTATTCAGATGCGGCAGTTAAGGACGGGCCTGCAGTAGAACGTCATGACAATGGGCGAACCGGTGAGGGGTTCTTCTTTGCAGGACGGTTGATTGAAGCGTCAGACAATGTTGCTGCAAATACGACCCATGGCTACGTCTGGATGACTCGTCAGCATCCGCGAGATCCCCTAAGCGATAATCTGGACCAACCGGAAATTGCCTATGGCAGTGATAGCATCCGTCTGGATGTTCCTCCAATTCAAGGATTTCACAACAACGAAGCGTTCGGTACTGAGGTTGGCTTGATTGTCATCAAAGACAACCCCAATCAGGATCACGATGTTCGATCGGTCATGGATGGTTTCCTGAATTGGGAAACCTTGGAGGGCGTGAATCTTTCCTACACCTCGCATTACACATTAATTGACTTCGATATTTTGGCCACACAAAACGAAGAACTGCTCTTTGGCAGCGTTGGTTTTAATCTTGGTGGCAACGCTTTTGATGTCGTAGTTAATGGTATGCGTGTGGAAGGTTTCCGCACAGGCGTTGATCTGAACCAGGACTTCCACTTTGGCACAGATGGCGCCGATTATGACGACGTGTTCATCGATCTTGTACTTGTTGATAACGACAATAACTTTGTCGGTTTCAACTCATCTCGCCATTCCATCATATCATCAGACGATCTTGTAGATGGTCGCCTTGGCTTCGTGTTGGAGTCGGACACTGTACTGTCCGAAGGCGAGAGCCTTTTCCTGCGGGGACTAAAGACTGACTCGATCGGTAGTCGCGACCGTGAGTTTGCCGGTGATAGGCAAATTTTGGACTGGCACGGAGAAATCGCGGCGATTATCGCGAACGACGGCTACTATAAAACTGAGTCCGGTCAGAATGTTGTTTTGATCGAAGATTTTGTCGCTGATCGTGCAACCGGGCAATTGATGAAGATGGCCCACGTTATCACGCTGGATATGACTGATGCGGAGATTGCCAGTTCCTGGTCGATAAATCATTGGGGGGGAGCTCAGTACAACGGCATCATTTCTTTTGACAATGTGGCGCCGACAGCTCGCGACGATCTTGCATCTACAAGTGCCGGTAATGCGGTTCTTATCGATGTACTAAGCAACGACTCACACGTTGGCGGTGACGATATCCGCGTCGACGGATTGTCCACGACTCCCAACGGAAATGTGTATCTTCAGGACGACGGGCAGCTGCTTTATGTCCCCAACCCTGACTTCACAGGCATAGACAGCTTCGACTATTGGGCAGCTGATGAGGATGGCGACTTTTCGCAGGCAACTGTGACAGTAGAAGTCTTCGATCTCTAGGTCAGGAAACTAAGCGCCCGGGCAAGCAAAGGCTCGGGCGCATTCTATTTGTTTCAAACTAAAATCTGGGGAAGTGGAACTGATGTTCCTAGATCAGGATTTTTCCGAGCTGGAAAAAACATGCATCTGTTGAAGCGGACTAGGCTTTGCAAAAAATGGTCGTGCGGCCAGTAAGCCCAATAGTACAACTATTCCGATACCAGAATAAGTAGTTAGCGCGATCCAGCCTCCGAACCCGGACAGCAATAATGAACCACCCGCCAGAAGGCCGCAGAAGATAGCTATACACAAAGCGCCTAACACAGTCGAGTTCCCGCCTCAAACATTGAGTTGATTATTATTTATACAAAAAGCATGCATGGCTTGCTGGAACAGAGTCAAGTTGCCGGGTGTCAAAAACGGGCGGTGGGCTGCTGATGTCCGGCGAGTCTCCGCTTATGGTTTTCCCTAAAGTCGTACTTTTCAATTTCGACATGCGAAATAGTTTACCAATAGCGGCATTTTCCGCACCCTTAAGTTGAACCTTTGATAAAACATAAGACGTAAGGTTAAAATGGTTTTTCCATCCGTATTTAGAAATTTGGTTTCAATGCGTTGATGAATTCAATGGCGAAATTTGTTAAACCGACTTAGGTTGCGGAAATTCAAGATGTGATTGGCAGGCTGCAGCGGACGCGTTTACGTTTTTCTGCCAGAAATGGGTTAATGGAAGGATCCTAAAGATGAAGGTGGAAGCCGCGCCGCTGTCAGGGCTGCTGATCCTGACTCCGACGCGTTTTAGCGATGAACGTGGTTATTTTAGTGAAAGTTGGAACCTTAAACGTCTGAAACATCATGGAATAGAAATAGAGTTTGTTCAGGACAATCATTCGTTGTCCCGGCAGACCGGAACATTGCGCGGACTGCATTTCCAGTCTCCGCCGCATGCACAGGACAAGCTTGTAAGGTGTGCGCGCGGTGCTCTGTTCGATGTTGCAGTCGATATTCGCAAGGGCAGCCCAACATTCGGGAACTGGTTCGGTATCGAGTTAAGTGAGGAGAACGGTAAGCAGCTTCTCGTTCCCAGAGGGTTTCTACATGGGTTTGTAACCCGCGCTCCGGATACTGAAATTTGTTATAAGTGCAGTGACTATTATGCGCCTGATTGCGACGGAGCGATCCGCTTCGATGACGGTGAGATCGGAATTGACTGGGGTCTGAACGGCTCTCCTGTCTTGTCTGGAAAAGATGCAGCGGCTCCAAGTCTCAGCGATTTTGACAGCCCGTTTGTCTGGGAGGGCTAGTCGATGAAACTTCTGGTTACCGGCGGGGCGGGCTTCATTGGATCCGCGGTTGTGCGTCTTGCTATAGCCCGTGGGCACGAAGTGGTGAATGTCGATGCCCTGACGTATGCGGCGTGTCTAGACAACGTGGCTAGCGTTTCCGACAGTCCCTGCTACAAATTTATTCATGCCGACATCTGCGACCGCGCGGCGATGAATGCGGCGATTTCGGACCATCGGCCTGATATCGTTATGCATCTGGCGGCAGAAAGCCATGTGGACAGGTCCATTGATGGCCCCGGCGCGTTTATAGAAACAAATATTACTGGGACTTACAGTTTGCTCGAAGCTGCGCGAACCTATTGGGCTCGGGCAGGCAAACCTGAAACTTTTCGGTTTCATCACATCTCAACCGATGAAGTGTTTGGTAGTTTGGGCGAAACGGGCCTGTTCACCGAAGATAGCCCTTACGATCCGCGCAGCCCATATTCGGCGTCAAAAGCGGCATCTGATCACTTGGTGAGAGCTTGGCATGAAACTTACGGTCTACCTGTTGTATTGACAAATTGTAGTAACAACTACGGTCCCTATCATTTTCCAGAAAAATTGATCCCTGTTGTTATTTTGAATGCTCTGGCGGGCAAACCGCTACCGATCTACGGCACAGGTGCCAACGTACGCGATTGGCTTTTTGTCGAAGACCACGCGGATGCCTTGTTGCTTGTCGCTGAAAAGGGATTGCTCGGTCGCTGCTACAATATTGGGGGCAACAATGAACGCTCCAATCTGGAATTGGTCGAAAGCCTCTGCGCTATCTTGGATGACTTGCGACCTCTACCCCGCGGCAGTTACTCGGACCAGATCACATTTGTGCCTGATCGCCCGGGTCACGATGCGCGCTATGCTATTGATGCGTCTAGAATTCGCGACGAGCTGGGGTGGGTACCTTCAGTTACATTGGAACAGGGTCTTCGAATGACCGCCCAATGGTACTTGGATAATCCTGGTTGGTGGCAAGCTTTGCAGGATCGGCACGGCGTCGGAGACAGGTTGGGAATGGCAAAATGATTCTTGTCTTTGGGTCTTCGGGTCAGTTGGGGCGCGAACTGGCGGCGCTTCCGGACACAGAATGTTTGTCGAGAGAGGCTGGGGATCTCTCCGACCCCGCAATGTGCGCTTCGGTAATTTTGAAAAGGCGACCCGCCGCTGTAATTAATGCAGCGGCCTATACAGCCGTGGACACCGCCGAGCGCGAAGTTGACTTGGCAACGACGATCAATTGCGACGCGCCGCAGGCTATGGCGATTTCATGCGCAAAACTGAAAGTGCCGTTTGTGAGTGTTTCAACAGACTACGTGTTTGATGGAAGCGGGCAGGCGGCATGGCGTGTCGAGGATAAAACGCACCCGTTGGGCGTTTATGGTCGGTCAAAACTGGCCGGTGAAAAAGCGGTTGCCGCAACTGATGCTCAATGGTTGATTTTGCGAACTTCGTGGGTTGTTTCGGCGCATGGTAGCAATTTTGTAAAGACAATGTTGCGCCTTGGATCGACTCTCGACGAACTGAATGTCGTGGCCGATCAGATCGGCGGCCCAACGCCGGCAAGGGATTTAGCCATTGCGTGTCATCGCATTGCGCATCTAATGCGCGAGGACCCTGACTTAAAAGGCATCTATCACTTTTCTGGTCGGCCATCGGTTAGTTGGGCGGATTTCGCACGCGAGATTTTCAGGCAGGCCAACTTGGACTGCCACGTCAACGACATTCCGAGTTCAGACTATCCGACGCCCGCGACCCGACCCTTGAATTCGAGGCTGGACTGTGCGGATACTGAGCGGGATTTGTCGATTGCCCAACCAGATTGGAAATTGGGGTTGGCGGAAATTTTGATTGATCTAAAAGGATGTTATCAGTGACCAAGCGTAAGGGTATCATTTTGGCCGGAGGTTCCGGTACCCGCCTTTACCCAATTACCGAAGGTCTTTCCAAACAGCTTTTGCCGATTTACGACAAGCCGATGATCTATTATCCGCTGAGCGTCCTGATGTTGGGCGATATCCGCGAAATTTGCATCATTACGACACCGCAGGATCAGGCTCAGTTTCAACGCGCACTTGGGGATGGCAGCCAATGGGGAATTTCACTGAGTTATGTGGTTCAGCACACCCCCGACGGCTTGGCCCAGGCATATATATTGGCCGAGGACTTTTTGGACGGTGCGCCGAGCGCGATGGTCTTGGGCGACAACATATTTTTCGGCCACGGCTTGCCAGAGTTGCTAGCCAAGGCAGATAATTCGTCTTTGGCGGCGACTGTTTTTGGATACCACGTGAATGATCCGCAACGGTATGGAGTTGTGGATTTTGATGATCAAGATCGCGTCAGGGCTATTGTCGAGAAACCGTCGGTTCCGCCGTCAAACTATGCGGTGACCGGTTTGTATTTTCTTGATGGAACTGCTCCGGAACGTGCGCGTCAGGTAATTCCCTCTGCACGGGGAGAGCTGGAGATCACTAGTCTGTTAGAGATGTATTTAGCGGAAGACCAATTGGATTTGCTGCGAATGGGACGCGGTTATGCCTGGCTGGATACTGGCACGCATGGCAGTCTGTTGGATGCAGGGAATTTTGTGAGAACCCTTCAGGATCGGCAAGGTCTGCAGACCGGATGCCCAGAGGAAATTGGTTACCTTAAAAGTTGGATTTCCCGAGAAGAACTCGCCAAACGGGCTCAAACTTTATCCAAGAATGGGTACGGCGAATACCTGTCCAACCTAATCGAACGGTGACAGTTGCAGTGAAGCTATTGGGGGGGTACCCCGGTTGGCGCATAATTGGTGACCACGTCCCAAACGATTTTTTGCATCACACGCGCCGCGTCAGGTCCAGGTGAGTCCGCGTCGGAACCGTCAGCGCGCTTTAACTCATATGACAACCCGATGGGTGACTTCTGGTACAACACTGCGTAATGGGTAAGCGCCACCAAATATGCTCCCAAGTCGTTAAAGTGAATGTTGTCCTGTTCGCCATCTTCAGTTTTGGCAAACAGGTCCTCTTTCCCGTTCACCGGTCCAATACCGTTACTTTCATCCACTTCCCGTACGAACCTCGCAAAGACTTGGCCGGCGGGGATTACGTAAATCGGGTGTTGCATGTTCTCGTAGGCTAATGCGCGCCTTAAAATTTCAGTTTCCCAGTATCGCTCCAGATCCAGGTCGAGGCGCTGCAACCACCCTTCTTCGTCCGTTAGTTCATGCCATGTTTCGTAAAGGTAAACTCGTAGTTCTGGGTTTGCCTCCCACCCTGCTTTTGCCCATCTGTGCAAGTAATCCGCGCTGTCCATGTACTTGATCGCGTCGCGAATTTCGACCATCTCGGTCACGACAAGAGCGTTGTATTCGCCAGAGGACACAGCTTCGTGGGCGTCCCTATATTTTGGGTGATCGTTTTCTTTCTCAAAGCCGTAAATGGTTTCATCTTCTTCCCAATGGGCCTTTAGCGCGGTGCCCCATCCCTGCTGACTGTTGTAACCGTGATCTTCGCCGGCCAACTGAGCCAGCATTTCTGGCATATCACGTCCAACCAAACTATGGCCGATGTGAAAAACCCGCTGTACATCAGACGGAGCAGGGGCCGGTGTATTGTAAAGAGATTCGAACTCTGACTTGTCGATGGGTTTGGGGCCGCCGCATTTTGTCAATCCACTACAAGCAGCAAGCAGAAGTAATAGTAGTGGGGATCCAACGCGTTTTAGTTTTTTGAGCATGCCTAATCTCTTTCGGTCATGGGCCATTGTTCTAATAGAGGCGGAGGTCAAGCACCGCGATGTAGCGATGCTACATCTAACAAACAGAGACTTGCAGCAAGAGTATAGACCTGTTGCGAACGTTGGGGAAAAACACGTCAGAAATACCGCACCCTATTACAAGCTGACGGTGCGAACTGAAGTGTAACCCAAAATTGCTAGTATCCGGTCGCGCGTACGACCACGCCGACAGTGGCGTAAAGAATACCGAGGTCCGTTTTAAGCGTAAGGTGCTCGGCATAGGATGTGTCAAATTCAGCGCGGCTGGCGAATGTGCTCGCATTCCGTTCCGAAACTTGCCAAGAGCCGGTGAGACCAGGGCGCAACTGAAAGTACGCTTCGCCTGGGTATAGCTTGCGTTGCTCCGGCATCATCGGGCGTGGTCCGACCAAACTCATTTCGCCAACTAATACGTTCCACAATTGAGGCAGTTCATCCAACGAAGTTTTGCGAAGAATGCGACCGAATTGAGTAATTCGAGGGTCGTTCTTGAGCTTTTGAGTCGCATCCCATTCGAGACGGGCCAGTGTGTTCTTTGACAAATACTCTTCAAGCAACACGTCGGCATTCGTTACCATCGTGCGCAATTTCCACATCGTGAACTCGCGCCCATTGCGACCGATGCGGCGTTGTCCAAAGAATGGATTCCCGCCGTCGCGCGCGATCAAAGCGGCCAAGATGATAATAAGGGGTAAAACAATCGGTGCCGCCAAAAGAATGAACGCGACATCAAGTAATCTTTTGAAAATTCTACCATAAAGCCGGGTTGAGTTGGCTTTATTTTCACTCACTCGGGCTACGGCTTGATGCTTCCGCGGCTCGCTTGGAAAACTCGTATCCTGAATCGTCATTTTTTTACTTTCAAACCAAAGCCAAAAAGGCTTGACCATTACTACACAAACTTCCGATGGTCCAAAAAACGACCCTCAGATCTACTCACAACAAGAAAGAGATAATAACTCTCGACAGCTTCGGCCCCCCTCTTTCACCCAGTGACAGTACACCATTTATTCTAACACAACAAACAAACAGTGCCATCTTCTAATCAAATTTTCGCCTTATTCTATTTTAAGTTCTGTAATCTACATCTCATTGTTTCCAAAATTGGGCGCTGATCGTGTCTGAGTTGTGGTGGGGCTGGCAGGGTCTATCTGCCAGCCGAACAACTTTTTGCACACTGTTACAGTCTGAGCACAGAGCGTAGAGAAAACTGTTCCAGCTATTTGGTCATTAAGGTTTGATGCCTTGGAAGAGTTGACCACCTTAATACTCAAGTACGAGGTTTCCGAACATTGATCGGGTTGGGTTGAGAAGATTCTATGGCTCTGTCCGTGTTGAAACTTTCGGATTTTTTAATATCAGACGAGGTATTTACGTGGGCTCGCAGCACATAACCTGTAAGCGACCCGGCAATTAGCCAAGTCACAGGCGTTAGAGTCGCGTTGGGGATAAGATCAATAAGATTTGCAGCCGAGACCAACGTCAGACCAGCGGTTGCTGGCGGGATGTCTTGTTTCTTTTTCCGTCTGTTCAGTGTTAGGAGCGGCAGAGTCAACAAACCAAAACGAGCGACGTAGCCAAACCAACCAAACATCCCTACAAATATCACCCACATCCCATCGGTGATCGCTAAATTGGCGCCGGTTTCCGGGTCGTAGCCTTCGTTACGACCCCAACTTCCCCATCCAAAGAAAGGTTTTTCCTCAGCGCGGGCAAGCAAAACGTCTTCGCTTGCAACTCTTACATCAAATGATTCGGCGCGTCGTGGATTTATCTGCGCGGCCAATTCTGAAACACTCTCCACGGGGACCCAGTCCAGTCCACGTAGCATGGGATAGGTGAGAACGATCAGAGCCACGACTGATGACGCACGCAACATCAAACTACTTGTTCCGAACATGATCAAAGGCATTAATAGTACCGTAATGACCAGTGCCCCCAGCGACTTGACAAGAACCATGGTGATAAGCATCCAACCGAGAAACAGCATCCATCTAAAAGAGTCGGTCGCTGCAAGCGAGCTGCTGCGCAACAGAGCGGCACCAGAAAGAGTGGCCATCGACAAAAAAATGCTGACCCAAAGACCGTGTTGTAAAAAGACGATCGGGCGAAATCCCCCATCACGGACATGCTGCGAGAAATCGTGGGGGAAATACCCATAGATCCACAGGTTCAGCTGGGGGCTCATGCGCACTTCAAACAAAGCCAGCAGGCTGTAAGCTAGTCCCGACATTGCCAAAGCTACCAGCAGCACTTTGTGACCAGACTCGGTTGCTAGATACCTGGCTCCCAAAAAAAATGGGAGAATAGACACCAGCGTCTCCAGACCTATTGAAAACCCATCGTAAACTCGCATACCCGGTAGAGACAGGGGACCGAATTGCAGTGCTTCTCCGTTCGTCAGAACTGTCGCAAATCCTGATACAAACAGCACAAGCAGCAGCAAAATCAAGACCAATCTAGCTCCTGCGGACTCTTGTTTGCTCTTGCGGCTACTAGCTGGTCTGTTCAGATGATCGGGCGAATTGTAGCTTCCCGAACCCCATGTTGGTTTTGGTGGGCGTATCAGCAGACACATTATTGTCGCGCTGAGGGCCGGGATCAACGTCTTGTCCAATACAGGCAAAATTGGCAAATCGATCTGCGGTAGGCTAGGTAAAAGCAAGTAGCCCGCAATAATTGAAGCAGAAATCGCACTGGGCTTTTCAAGTACCTTAAACAGGACAACCACAACCAGTGGCCAAGAAAAAAGCACAATGTACGCGATTACGTTTGGCATTGAGAATTGGCCTCAGAAAAAGGCTGTGCGTTTGGGTTCAGGACCAACAATTCCCAGAAACTGTTGGCTCGCAGAAAGACATATGCAGATCAAATCCGCATCCTTTTGAATATGGCCTCTGGGATCGCCTTTATCACGAACATTACAATGGCCCAAATTGGCTTGACGTAAACAATGTTCTTTTTTTTACGTACGGCCCGCTCGATCGCATCTGCGACTTCGGAAGGTTGCGCGGTCAGTTTTTCAGGTAAATCCAATTCTTGGGTCATCTTGGTGTCGACAAAACCTGGTAATACAGTAACAACGTGAACATCTTTCTTTGCCATCCGGTTACGCAACCCGGACAGAAATGCCGTGAACCCGGCTTTGGCTGATCCGTAGATATAGTTAGTGGCCCGACCCCTTTCTCCTGCGACCGAGCTGATACCAACCAGAGCGCCGGAGCCACGTCGCTCAAATCGGTTCGCTAACGCGCCCAAAATGTTGGCGGGGCCTTCAAAGTTGGACCGCATGACCAGAACAGCCGCGTTCGCGTCTTGCTCATCGTTTTCTTGCTGCCCGAGCAGTCCAACGGCGCAAACTACGATTTCTGGCGATGCAGGCAACGTTTCCACAAAACCATCGTGACTATCCAGATCAACGACGTCGAATTCATGCAAAGTCACGGAAACTTGGTGCCGGATCTCCAGATCAGTTTTTGCTTTTTCAAGATCCTGAGCATTTCGCGCGGCCAACTGGATTGGATGTCCCAACGCGGCGTAAGTATGGGCAACCGCCATCCCAATATCTGATCGGGCACCGAGGATTAGCACTGGTCCTTCGCTCACAGCATCAGCCTTTCAGATTGCATCGAGGAAAACTGTTTGTTGACGCCGGTCCGTTCCCGCATGGCAGAAAAATTTGCGACCCGAACTTCGTCCATGTCCTGAAGATCCTGGGCCGCGAGACAGCTATCTTTCGCCAAATAAACCCGACCGGCATAGTCTGCTGTCATCTGACCAAGTTTACTTACTAACGCGATCGATTTTTCGGACACCGGGAAGTCCAACGCCAGAGTGTATCCTTCCATCGGAAAGGAGAATCGACTTTCCTGTACCCCGAACCGTTTCAGCACTGCAAGAAAGGAGCCTTGTCCAGCTTCGGAAATCTCAGTCAACATGTCGTTCAGACCTGTTCTGGCCTGATCCAAGGGTATGACACACTGGAATTGTGCCAAGCCTTTGCGCCCGTATATCCTGTTCCAGTTCTGAATTGAATCCAGCGGATAGAAGTAGCTGTTCCAATTGACGTAACTGGTCCTATCGCTTCGAGAGCCGTTCCAGTAGTAAAGTGCATTGAATGCTCGCACCGAATATCGATTCAAACAGAATCCCGGAAGGTTAAAAGGAACGTTTAGCTTTTGCTTGGCAACAGTCGGGTAGGGCGCCGCGCGACACTTTTCAGGAATTTCCGAGTGCAATGCATGCTCGCCCAGCATAACCAGCGAGCGGCCCATATTCTCGCCTTTGCTCAAGCAGTCTATCCACGCCACCGAATAAGTCGCGCCCAGAGCTTCTTCGAACAAGTCAATCGCGGCGTCCAGATTTGGCGCAGCATGCGTTGTTTGTCTTATCCATCCAGTTTCGACTGGGCGTAGCCGACAGGCGACCCTGATGATTACTCCCGTCAGACCCATCCCACCAATGGTCCACTCGAACAATTCAGAGTTTTCTGTGCGCGAGCACCTCGTTACTTCGCCATCAGTGCCGACGACATCCAGCCAATCGACAAAACTTCCAAATGAACCATCGATGTGGTGATTTTTTCCATGTACGTCGGCGGCTACCATACCGCCCAATGTTACAAAACGCGTGCCGGGGGTCACTGCAGGAAACCATCCCTGCGGCAGAAAGGCGGAAATTACATCAGACAATAGCACGCCCGCTTCGGCAATGAGTTGGCCGGTTTCAGGATCAAACCCCAGCATGTGATTGAAGCTGCGCATGTCGATTGTATTGGTTCGGCTTAGCGCGCTGTCGCCATAAGCGCGACCGTTTCCGCGGGCAATTGCACTAGACGCCAATACCGCGTCTTTCAATGCTGCTTTGTCCCGTGGCTTTTGCACATTGCAATCTTCCACGGGGTGATTGCCCCAGCCAGAAAGTTTCATCTAGCTTCTCCGATTGTTAGAGCGGAGTCCGTGAATACAAAGCGACGATCGAGGTTGAACTTCACGATGTAGCCGACTGTCAGTCCTAATACCGCACCCAACTCTCGCATGAGATCTGTACGCCAGATCAACCAGAACCCCGCTTCCGTACCCCAGAAGATTGCTGTCGTCAGAATTCCCATCGCTGTATAGGCTGAAAATTTGCGACTGTGGTCAATAACCCCTTGGCCAAGATCGTAGAATATCCAGCGTTTATCGAGGATGTATTTAAGGACGAGACCAACCCCAGTGCCAACCAACAGCGCAGGGATCAACGCGTCGTCACTGATTATGGCGAACACCACGCGCTGAGCTCCAAGATTTGCCACAGTCGCCAGTACTGCAAACAGCGAATAGCGCAGTAAGAGAGTTCGAAACGTCACAGCACGGTTCCCCCGAACGCGAGCACCGCGACAAAGACAAAGCAGAGTTGGCTTATCCTGTCTCGCGCCGCAAACACGATGGGATCATCATGCATGTGGCCCCGGTGGGTAATCATGATGATGCGGCTGATCCAGTACAACAGGATCGGACAAATTCCCCACAAGACGATTGGTTGTGCGTAAAGCTCAACCACACTGGGTGAGTTCAGGTAAAGGGCTAAAACCAGCACTGCAAGATAACCTGCCGCGATCGCCATCTGAGTCATCAACGGCAGATCGTCGACATGGTAGCCACGTCCAGTTGCCCCGAGCTTGCCGCGCGCGGCACTGTCAACAAGTTCCGCCTGCCTTTTGACTGCGGCAAGCGAGAAGAATAGAAAAATAGAGAACGCCAACAGCCAGACGGACAATACGATTTGTGTCGCGACGGCCCCGGCGATTATCCGTAGGGTATAAAGCCCTGCGAGTGTACAAACATCTACAATGAGTTTCCGTTTGAGCGAAATTGAATACGCCGTGGTAATGCTGAAATACACAAGCATGACGGCAAAAAAGGCCCATCCTGTAAACGCAGCGACCAAATATCCTCCAAACAGCAGCCCGATGGCCATCCAAATCCCGTGAGAAACGGGAATGCTGCCTGACGCAAAGGGTCTGTTACGTTTTCTTGGGTGCGCGCGATCAGCTTTCAGGTCCAGTAGATCGTTGACCACATAAACACTGGAGGCAATCAGGCAAAAAGAGATAAAGGCTAGAAGGCTGTGTACCAGAACGCCCGTCGCGAAATTATGCGCTGCGATCATAGGCAGGAAAACCAGTATGTTTTTTAACCACTGATGAGGGCGCAGCGCCTTAAGATAGGAATTTGGCGAAACCCCCTTGGTGGTTAAGTGTTCCGCTTCGCAATCCAATTTGTCGAGGCCACGGCGCACGGATTGCGGCGCGTTGACTGTAACCGCTTTCTCGGCCTTTGCCCAGATTTTCAAATCTGCCCGGCTGTCTCCCAAATAAGTATAGCTGTGATCGCCATATTGCTGTTCCAGAAATTGGGCTTTTTTGTCGCCTTTCAGATTAACATCCCCGTTCGATCCATGAACCTCGTCAAAAAGGCCCAAATGATCCGCGATCTGATCCGCGATCCTTTGATCCGAAGCGGTAACGAGTGCCGTTCGGCGTCCTGCATCCCGCCAAGACCTGATGTAGTCGACGACGGCCTGATTATAGGGCAACGCGTTTGCATCCACCTGAGCGGTTCTTTGTAAGCTTGCTTTCAAGGCTGCCCGTCCTCGAACAAGCGCCGCTGGGGCTTTAAATATCGTGCGCCAGTCTTGAGCCAACGAGGACCAGAAGGTTTCATGCAACATATCGGACGCAATAAGGGTCCCGTCCAGATCGACAACCAGGACTGGGTCGGCGACTTGCATCGCCTGTTCGTCTGTCAAGGTAGCTTGATCTGACACCCGCTAAGCCTCCTTAATAAACTGCCAATTGCCCGCGCACATGTCATCCAAGCTAAGCTGCGCTTCGAACCCCAGCAATTTTCGAGCCAAATCTGTCCCGGCGCAGGATACTGCCGGGTCGCCAGGGCGGCGGTTTGTTATTTCATAAGGAATATGTTGGCCAGACGCGCGTTCATAGGCTTTGACGACATCAAGAACACTGTAGCCTGTACCTGTCCCCAGATTGACACAGTGGTTGCCTCTGCCTGCAAATAGCGCGTCCAGTGAAAGAACATGACCGTGCGCCAAATCCTGGACATGGATATAGTCACGAACACCGGTTCCATCCGCAGTTGGATAGTCACCACCAAAAACAGTGAGCGATGGGATTAGTCCTAACGCTACTCGGGCGATGACTGGTACCAGGTTGGTCGGCGGTTGACTGGGGTCTTCACCGATCAGTCCTGATGGATGCGCGCCTACGGGATTGAAATACCGAAGAATGCCGACCTGCAAATCTTGGTCTGCCGCAGACAGGCTGGTCAAAAACTCTTCACCGACCAGCTTTGTCTGCGCGTATACGCTTTGCGGGGAAGGACGCGAATCTTCGCGTATGGGCATTTCCGCAGGTTCGCCATAAATCGCAGCGCTGGAAGAAAACACCATTTTTTCAACGCCGGTCGACTTCATGGCTGAAGCGATGTTGAAAAGTCCTCCGCAGTTGGTTTCGTAATAACCCAGCGGATCAGCCTGACCTTCCGGTACGCTTTTCAGAGCTGCAAAGTGAACCACGGCATCAAAACGTTCTGAATCGAAGACCTGGGCGACGTCCTTTTCAGAACGAATATCGCAATCGTAAATTGTGGTAGGAGCGTTTACAATCTGAGCCAACCGATCCGGCACATCACGGCGCGCATTCGCAAAGTTGTCGAGAATGGCGACCGAATAACCGGCCCTAACCAGTGCGACATAGGTATGCGAACCAATAAAGCCGGCACCGCCGGTCAACAATATTCGCCGAGTCTGTATTAGATGTTGTGTCATCTTCCACGAACCCATTCTGACGACCCCGGTCGCAGGCGGACCAGAGTTTGAATTGTCGCATAAACCAAAAATCCGATCGGGACCTGAACCATCAGGTGAAGCAAGTTGGATAGAGATATTTTTTGCGCGTTTTCATTTCTCATAAGTTCTGGGTAGAGACGACGGATTTCCGCAACGCCAGCATCCTGCCGACGCCGAACCCTGACCAGATTTCGCATCCCTTCGACCATGGGCCAGTGATATCGAGCAGCAACTTCAATGCGTTCTTCTGGAGCAAAGTTCAACCTTACGAAGGTGTCGTCTGATATTACAGCTGGGAATTGTCCCCACCTTTTACGTCCTGCGGCATTGGCCGAGAATAATCCAGCTCCTACGGCGCCGTTCTGCACGAATGGTAATCGCACCCAAAATTCGGCATAACGTTTCGTTATCCACGTGCTCGGTGGCACCACCTGTATTGTTCCCGTCGCGTATATAGGATGTTGTTGGCTTAACGCCGCACGCAATTGACCGAGCATTTCAGGGTCACATCGTACGTCTGCGTCCAAGTAAATACGGTTATTCCCAATTGCCGCGTCGTCGCCCTGATTAAAGGCATTTGGCTTTCCCTCGCGGGAGATTTTGAGCAGGACAAGACGCCAATTGCGTTCTTCAAATGCAGTTTTCATTAAAAAAACGACGTCTTCAGTGCGATCCGTACATGCATTTGCCGCAACTATGACCTCAACGAGCCCAGCTAAGTCATCCTGTTCCAATAACGCCTCCAAGCAATCCGCGATGTAGTCCTCTTCGTTATGGGCGGCGATTATGACGCTGAGAAAATCATGTTGGACAGTGTCAGTTTGAATATTTCCAGACAATATGTGGCATTCTGTCGTCATGATTAATTTCCGGAAAGCGGATCATGGTACAGTCCCATCTTTTGTTTAAGCAACGCCCATAGAACCGGCGGATCGTCCACAAGATAGCGCCGCCAGCGTTGACGTGGCTCTTTCATAAGACGGTAAAACCACTCCAAACCCATTTTTGTGACCCATGGGGCAGGCCGAGGAAGCGTTCCCGCCTCATAGTCAATTGTTCCGCCTAACGGCAGAAATAACTGAACGTTTGGCATCCGATCTCTGTAGTTGACAATGAACTTTTCCTGACGTCCACCACCTAATCCAACCAGCAAGACCGTCGCGCCCGATGCGTTGATGCAATCGATAATCCGGTCGACCTCCTCTGGGTCTTGCTCATAGTCGAAAGCCGGAGCATCGGTGCCCACAATGATCTTTCTTCCTGTCTTTGCGTTGATTTTATCAGCTGCGATTTCGGCAACGCCTGGTTTACCGCCGCATAAAAAAACGGTGACGTCGGGATTGTCTTTATGGTGCATGTAAAACTTTGGGAAGTAGTCTGATCCGGACACCCGCTCGCGAACCGGTGTGCCCATAAGGCGCAAAGCGAAGTATAAAATCTGGCTGTCGCAAGTAACTACATCGAACTTTTTGAAAACGTGTAGAAAATCCGTATCTCGCTGCAGCTTCGCTACCATGTCGGTGTGAAGCGTAAGAATCGTGCCCTGTGTAAAGTTGGAAACCAAGTCGGTCATGTCCACGTCGTGGACGTAAATATTCAGCAGATCAACACGGGTAAGTGCGGGATTTTCAGCTGAGTTTGCAACGTTTGGTACACCGGAAATCATCATTTCGCATCTCCGGGAAGAGTTCCAAAGTTTACCTTGCGAGGGCGAGAGCGAGCCTGTGGGTCGTTCCATGGAAACGTCACCGCATGAATATTTGCGTCTGCCGCCAACTTAGTGGCAAAAATTCCGATAGTTTTGGTCTCCATCATCACAGGGTTCATATTACCATTTTACCTAAAACTACATCACTGGAGCACGGGCGTCTGCAAAGCGAAACACTCAGAGCGTCAAAACTGTCAAACTACTAGCTTGTCCCGTTAACTTGGAATCTGGAAAACCGATAATCCACCTTTTGTCTACACATCAAGGCATGGATGGCAAAAGCTAATTTGACACACAGCTTAACCCCAACTGTTCCTGCGATCGGAACGTTAACATTTTAGTTTAAGTGTTGGTATTGTCCGGGTTTCAGCAACAGTGGGGATTTTTACTGTTACGGAGGATATTCGCGTGTCCATGTGGAGGACCGCGACGCTGCCGGGATTAGGTGTCAGTTCTAGCCATAGGAGCAGAAACGTCTGAGCAGGAATTCTTTGGCGAGCGATACGCGATGATCAAAGCACAAGCCAGCGTGCCAGCAGCGCCTATCGCTGTATAAATTAAAAGGGCTATCCATATTGAAGTACCCATAATCAAACCAATCCCAGCGGCGAGTGCACCAATTAGAATACCTGAAAGAACCAGCCCAGCCATCATCGAAACAACTCCACATTGCCTGTTTTGCAAAGCCGACCGCATCTACGGCCAAAAAAATTGAAACCTGAAAACAAGGCAAAATTATGCCCTAAGGTATGAGCAAATTCTTAATTGCAAACCAAGTGTTGCGTTTTAGAACAGGAATTGAGAGAAAATTTGTCGAAGACAATCAAAATGTAGCCATAGAAAGCGAATCATGCGCAAAGTGGTGGGGTCGAGCAGATCAAGGTCTTTTTGCCTGAGGGTCATGTGACCGCGGTAATAATAAGGGCCATAGTATTTTCTTGGTACGGGAGTTTGGAATATGAAAGCCGTTTATGCACTGCTCGTTACACTTGTGCTGAGCGTGGTACTAGCTGCGCCAGCTATGGCTCAAAGCAGTTATAGAATTCAGCCTGGGGATGTTCTTAACATTGAAGTTCTGGAAGATGAAAGCCTCGAGCAAGAAGTGCTTGTACGACCCGACGGGCGTATAACCATGCCTTTGGCCGGTACACTTTCGGTCAGCGGGCGCAGCGTTGAGCAGGTTCGTAATGACCTGACCAATCTGCTGGCTCCGAATTTTGCTGCGCCGCCAAATGTTTTTGTTGCTCTTGGATCCGTCGCCGAACCCACAGACCCAGATCCGATCTTGGTTTACGCAGTCGGAGAAGCGGGGGAACCTGGACGCTACGAAGTGCCACCGGGCACCACGCTGCTCCAGTTCTTTGCGGAAATGGGTGGGTTCTCTCGCTTTGCGGCCACCAAACGCATTATTTTGCGTCGGGCCGACCGTTCAGGTAATGAGCGGGTATACAAGTTTAACTATGACGCCATTCTCGAAGGTGCTGGGCAAGGCGGCGCAACGAGACTGGTTGACGGTGATGTAATAGTAGTGCCTCAGCGCCGATTGTTTGAATGACCTGGAAGTGACCAACACGTGATACAGGCTCCCACCCATCGAACTATACGAATAGGTGCTGTTTTTGCCGCATCTACATTTGCAAGCATGAACTTCGCGCAGGAGGTGCCGCTAGAGCCAGGCGGACTGCAGATGCGTTTCGGAGTTGCCGAAAGACTGGAATATGGTCGAAACTTGACCTTGGATGTTCCCGAAGAGGGGAATGGTTTTATAGCTTCGACAATTCTTTCCTTCGGTCTGTCAAGCGAGACCCGGACCCAAACTTTGGAATTGGACGTCGTAACAGGATTGCGCCTGCAAGACCTGCCAGACAACTCTGACACTTTTGACGTCGGGGATACTCGGCTGGACTTTGGGTACACACGCGATGCGGCTAATTCAGGTCTGGCACTTGATGCAGAATACTTGAGGTTTGATATAGGATTTCTTCGGTCACTTACGGATTTCGAAGATGAAGATGGGTTCATTACGCTGCCAGCAGACTTCTCAAGCCTAACCGGCGATGGGACACGTAGTGATTACGCGCTAGGTTTTGCCTTCGACGGAGGGCGCGAAAACCTAATCGGATACAATTTGGGTTTGTTTGCTTATGGAGTTAATTATTCTGAATCCGGAGACGAAGAATTTGATGACAGCGATACAATCATTGGTGAAGCTGGTCTTACCTTTGCATTGTCTCCAGTGACCTCCACCAGTCTGACTTACACTAAAGAAAAATACGAAGAAGACGACATCGATCAGACTGATAGGGACACTGATACAATTGCATTTGGCGTATCCCACGAATCTTCTGATCGGACCCGCATTGACGCAACGATCGGGTACACCGAAGTTACCGAAAGGCGCGAAGTATCGGGTGACCGGGACGAATCCGGTGTCGTCGGAAATTTGGGTGTTTTTCATGACGTTGCAAACGGAACTGTTTTTGGTGAATATGACTCCAGTCTTAACGCTACTGGCCGTTTGGATCGCCTGATCGTAGGACGCACGCTTCCCATTCCGGATGGCGATTTTGCCTTTAGTCTTGGCGCCGCACATCGACCAGATGGTTCAGTTGATCCAATAGGCGCACTGTTGTTTGATCGCGATTTCGGTCCAAACTTTTTGCGTATACGAATAAGCCGTGACATACTCGCGGATACTGATGACGAATACACGGTCTCGAACGTCGTTGACTTGGGGTATCTCTGGCGTCTGACGCCGGTTTCTCAATTTGGTCTCCGCGCGACCTATGCTATAGCAGAAGAAACCGTGACTGAACCACGCACCGAATTGGGATTCTTCAGCGCTGTTTACAGTCATGAGCTTACGGATGATTGGCGTTTCAATGCTGGGTTCGATTACCGTGTGTCGGAAGACGATGCAGGACGCGCGACCAGTCCCCAAGTTTTCGCAGCCATTGGAAAGGAGTTTTTCTGGAGGCGATAGAATTGAATGTCGAAATCTTGAGCCCATTGGGTTTTTGGTTGTGGTGGGCCTCTAAGACCGCACTTACTAATTGCGTGTATTGGTAGTGGGGGATTTAGTGAGTAAGTAAGTGAGTAGTTGAATGCCGAAAGAATATGAGGAAGTACTAAATCAGATTTCTGGCCTGAAGCCCTTTGATATTCCCTTTAATCGGCCCAAGTTAATCGGAAATGAGCGAAGCTACATCCAACAAGGGCTAGAAGAAGGGTTCTTCGCTGGAAACGGTCGTTTTACGGTGGCTTGTGAATCTCTACTGAAGGAAATGACCAGTTCTCCCAAGGTGCAGCTTGTTCATTCCTGTACCGCCGCGCTTGAGATGGCGGCCATCCTTTGCGATCTGGGTCCTGGCGATGAAGTTATCATGCCATCTTTCACCTTTGTGTCGACGGCAAATGCAGTCGTTATGCGCGGGGCCACTCCCGTTTTTGTAGATATTTTACCAAACACTCTGAACATTGATCCGGATGCGGTTGCCAAAGCGGTGACGCCCAAAACAAAGGCGATTTTTGCAGTTCACTATGCTGGTGTGCCGGCGGAAATGGACGCGTTGGCAGAAATTGCGAAAGCCCATAACATAATCCTTGTCGAAGATGCTGCTCAAGCGTTGGGATCAAAGTATAACGGACGACCTGCTGGAAGCCTTGGCGATCTTGCCGCATTCAGCTTTCACGCCACAAAAAACGTAACGTGCGGGGAAGGCGGAGCGCTTGCAATTAACCGGGCTGATCTCGTGGAGCGTGCAGACGTTATTCGCAACAAAGGGACAAATAGATCCCAGTTTTTTGATGGGCTTGCAGAGAAGTATACTTGGGTTGATATAGGTTCATCGTACTCACCGTCTGAGCTAACTGCCGCCATGTTGTTGGCACAGCTCGAGCAGATGGAGGCTGTGATTTCCGACAGGCTATCATCTGCAGCCCGCTATCAATCTGCGTTTGCGGACGTGGCCGAGATGGGGCGTATTGATCTGTTGGTCAGACCTGTTCACTGTCAAGGAAATGGCCATTTGTTCTGTCTTTTGCTTCGCGATGAAGAAGAGCGCCGCAAGTTCATCGCTGATATGGACAATTTTGGCATTGGCACGCCGTTTCACTATGTTCCTCTGCATTCTTCGCCTGCGGGACGAAAATATGGGAAATGCTCAGGATCATTGACTGTTACGGAGCAGTTGGCTGAAAGGTTGGTACGTTTACCCTTGTATTATAACATGGGGGAAACGGTCGACCGTGTGATTAAGACTGCGCGAAATGCATTGATGAACTAGCAACGCGATTTGCGCGATTCACATGTTAAATCGCGACAGATAATATCAGCTTCCTGACGTTTGTACTCATGTGCGAAGAGCAATTTTCAGTGCGCTAATTCCGGGTCTGCGTTAGAGATTTTTGGTTGATTGGAATCTGGCAACGATACTTGAACCTTGCTACGAATAACGCGTCAGCAGAGTAATACACGATGTCAGAGTCTAATGAGCTTGTCCTTTTCCCTAGTCTGAAAGCGCAACGTTTGCCGAATGGCAAATTAGTGATGACCCAAAAGTACATGGAGGGAGCAGGGCGGTTTGTTGACAAATGGCCGGGTCCGGTGACCGTTATGGTCGAACTCGATGATCGTCCTACCGAAGATATGGACCGTGTAGAAGCAAGGCCAGAACTGTTCGGCTTCGAAATTGAAGAGCGCCCCAAATCTGAGGATGAGTTTGCCAATCGACTGAAACACTCGGCTATCGGCCTTGGCTTTCTTGCAGGCAACAACATCATGATAGCCAAGGCATGCAACAAGGTCGGAATGCCTCTTGTATGCACAAGCGAATATTCACCAAGGACAGAACGTCAGATTGTTGCGGCCGAATTACCGCAAGACCATATTCGCCGTGCCCGTCGATTGCTTTGGCTACATGCCGAGGAAAAGCGGCGCCAAAAGCTATTGCCTATGCTGGCGGGACTGCAATGCAGCGGCACGCCCACATACGACTTGTATCGCCATCTTGTACCGAGTGCTCTCTTGTTCTTTGACAATAGAGTTTATGAGAAAGACATCCTTCCGACTGATCAGGTAAAAAGCCGGTTCGGCGACTTGTTGTCGGGGCGGCCTTTGAAGTTGGTTTTCGGAGGCCGGCTTTCCACAATGAAAGGCGTATCAGAGCTTCCCAAGATCGCCAGAGAGCTTCGTGACCGACGCATTCCCTTCGAGATGACAATTGTCGGCGCCGGGCCACTTGAATCCGCGCTAAAAGACGCAGGCTCGTTCATTGGATTGAATAATTTCGTAAAATTGCTTCCGCCTATGGACTTTCGTAATGGTTGGATCCCTTTCCTGCGTGACAATGCCGACCTATTTGTGTGTCCGCACGTTCAGGGTGACCCGTCCAGTACTTACTCAGAAGTCATGTCATGCGGGGTTCCAATAGTCGGTTATGCCAACGAAGCTTTTGAAG
>NZ_JBXWRL010000028.1:0-66212 GCF_059612885.1 Ruegeria sp. YKSD179
CTTCAAGCTGACACGTAGCGCTGCTCTTAACGAGTGGCGCGAACTTGGCGCGGGATAAAGGACAGCCTCACTGGTCTACCAGAGACGAGTTCGAATTCGTCTGACAGCACCAACCTCATTGTGTGACTTGAAAAGCGACCAAGCTATGACTGCTATCCGCCCCTAAGCAGTCATCTGACAGAAAGACTCAGATGACCGCTCAGAGCCAAAGACGGTCGTCTCTATATGTTATTATTGTTGAGGCCAAAGAATCCGGAGGAACCGAAATGCTGCTCCGCCAGTTCCGATTAACCGTACACGAAAGCAAGGCCGAAGAATTTGAGACGATTTTTCGCGATCAGATACTGCCTCTTGTGAAAAGTCAGGACGGCTTGATCTGGGTGGCGGCCGGAAAACCTTGGAGAGACGACCCGAATGCGTTCTGCATGACCATGCTCTGGCGCGACTTGGCTTCGATAAAAGCTTTCGCGGGCGACAACTGGCTCGAAGCGCGGATCGAGCCCGAGGAGCGAGATTTGATTGCCTCGGCCAGCATCGAGCACTTTGAGTTGCTAGGAGAGGTAGGGCCCTGAAAGGTTTAAGGTGAGCTTTGTCCGCAAGGCAGACGTTGGCGTTTCGCAATGTTGGGTCTGCTATCCGTCCATTAGCGGACATCTGACCAAATAACTCAGATGACCGAGTCGAGCCAAAGAGTTATGTATCAGTCGTTTTACTTAGCAAGGTCACCAACGATACCAACGGCATCCACGACAGTAGACAGATCATCCGAAACTTCCAAAATTTCATCGTTGACGCGTATGTAACGATTTCCCTTTCCTGGAGGTTTCAATTTCCAGTCAGCAAGGTCGCCGATGTCCGAGTAGTCCAAGTCGGCGGGAAGTTTTGCCCCCCTTGTATATCGCTTTATTTGCCCTGGCGGTACGGCTTTCTGCACTTTGCCTGGTTTGCTGTCCAACTGAACTTTCTTGTCTTTTGACTTTCCGCCCTTCTCTTTGGCAGAAGCCACATCGATGACGCCAACCGTCAAGGCTAGAGCAAGCATCCAAACGAATACAGAATAGATCTTCACGCGGTGTCCCCTCAATTTCACTGAACTCATACTGTTGATGTATATGTTACATTTGCTTTTGAGACTTCATTTTTTGAATCAAGCAACGATCATGCCCGAGCCTATGTTCATGTAGGTCTGAAATTGAAGGCCTCTGGAACAGTTTTCTCATGAAATGTGTTTTTAGCAGTCAGAATTTGTGGCAATTAAAGGCGTGGGGTCAGTTATTAAATGCACTGAACCCGGCGCCCGCCAAAGCGTCCGCGCCATGCCATCGTGCAAGCAAATGTGCTCTGCAATGATAGTGCAATCGTTGGGCGGTTTATTGCCAAGTTTAGACTTACTCTCACAACCTGCCACAATTCTGACCCAATCTTCCTCACGATAACCAGCCGTGGGGGTTGCATGCGCAGCTAAGAGGAGAAGAAATGAAAAGCTTAATGAGGTTTTCAGCCGCCCCCTTAATGGCACCCCCGGATGCAGGTGGACCAGCAGGTTTCACGACTAAGTGGCACGGACACGGAAGTGGGCATCAGGCCAACAACAATCCTGGCGATACTGCCGCGGATCGACACAATTTTGGCGATGCGCCTGCTGGCAAATCAAATCATAAACCCACACAGGGTTCGGCTCAGGATGATTTCTCAGCCGTTGCAACGTTGGACATTGGTGAGTTTCATCATGGAGCCCACACAGATTGGGATATGATGGGCTAGCTGTTTTGTTCCGGCGACAGCACTGAGCCGGATTGATTAATACACTCACTTTGACTTAACCCCCTCTGACAAAACCCCGGTAGACCTACGCTGCCGGGGTTTTGTTTTAGCCGAGATTGGGGCCCATCAGCCTAACGTATGGAAGACGGCTTCGCCCGCAAAACAGACGTTGGCGTTTTGCAACGTTGGGTCTGCTATCCGTCCATTAGCGGACATCTGACCAAATAACTCAGATGACCGTTCCGAGCCCAAAGTGACCGATGCTGCGTTCGGCACAAATGTCAGTACAGCGCAGAAAGCGGACTTTGCAAAGTGCAGTGGATGGCACAAAGCGGCCCGCAACATGAAACGATAATTCTGCGGCTCATCCTATTGACGCAGAAGTCCGCTGCCAACCCAAGCAGTAAAAACGAACGAAAAATGTAGTCTTCGAATTTTGATACATCGAGCGCAATCAATCGGCGTTTGACCCACTGGCGCCAGCCTTCGCGACTTTCGAAGTCCAACCAAGCTCTACAAGCGGCGCAAGTAGTTCATCGGCGAGTTCCCTGTCCTTGTAAATGCCATGGAACATCATATCCAGCGGAGCACCCGGCCAACTGCGTTCGATTTCTTGCTTTTTTCTGGCGGCTTCAGCCCCGTGCCCCAATTTCTGCAAAGCTGCCGCCTGATAGGCCAAGGACGGCGCGTTAAAAGGGTCTCCGAAGGTTGTGGCAGCCTCGAAGCCTCCCAAGCTTTTTTGTTAATTTACAAATATTTAGTGTGAATCTATAAAAATGTTCCGATTGGCAAATCGCTGGTTGTTCAGTCTCTCGCCAACACATACTCAACCTATCAGCCTGACCGCTCCTTCTGAATCATATTCTGGTCAATTGGGCCGTGTCACTATTCGTCTTTGATAGCCCCGCCAGTCGCTTTTATTCTTCCCATCAGTTCACTTGCCCTATTGGTCGTGGCCTCATTGGAAGTCTTGGTTGGTCCAAAAGTCTGAACGTCATCGACCTCTAAAGTAAACGCAGCCTTCATGAGGACGGGACCATCAACAACCAGCATTTCCTTCTGCGTCGGGTCGATCCTAATTTGACCGGTTACAACGATGGGCTCGTAAACTGTCGATGGTGACCAGGATTCACTCAGGCGCAAACGCACCATCTGGTTTGGTGGCGGAGGCGGTACCGCTAGTCGCCGCGCAACAGACAGAACCGTCTTTCTGACTTGCTGGATGACAAACGCGCAGATTTAGAAAATTAAGTCCCCTAAAGCGGTCATCGCGAACGACTGCTTTGACCGTAAGCGGTATTTCGTAGTTATTGCGGATACCTATGGAAGCGGGTGCCGAAGCACTTTGATAACATCATCGCCTTTTCGGACAAAACGCACTTCCCGTCGCGTAATAACCTGACCGTCAAATGGTGAAATTATCTCTTGATGCGCTGCACCGGGTTTTGACACGACTACGGCCAAACGCTGACCTGACTTCACCCAATCACAAATATCAACATCATAAAGAACGGCACCAGATGACGGCGTTGCAAGAAGTTCGGCTGCGTCAACGTCGCCTATGATTGGGTCCACCGCAGAATTTGCAGGGAGCGTATCGTCGACAGTCCCGATGCTCACCAGATAATGATAAAGGCCGTCGGCATCATGTTCGGCAAATTCCGGAGTTACATCGATCATGCCGCGCAATTCGATAGTCGCAGCAAATCGCTCACTTCTGTTGTCAGCGGCCCAACGCTCTCCCACAGCCAGGTCGAATGAAATCGGATCGTCGCTGGCGTCGGTTAGAATAACCTGGGCCCCAATCCACCGGGCAAGACGGCGTCCTTCCTCTAACTGCCGTTCGGAAACGTACAAATAGATCGGGCCTTCATCGTCGCAATGTAGGTCAAGCACGACCTCCGCTTGTTCAGCTAACGCGAGAAGCGTCGCCTTCAAACGCTCAGATGCAGGCTTGTTCTCCAAACCGCTCGCGGATTTGGGCGGGAACGATCTGTTAAAGTTCACACGGGTACTCGCATCAAATCGGCCCAGCGGTTGACCAAACACCACTTGGGTCAATCCGATCGGATTTGCGTGCGGGACCAATGTAATGTCGCCAACAACGCGCCCATGGACTTCAGCCGCTTCTAAACGGGGGATAAGACGGTCTATTGCAACAGTGCCGGGCATTTCGAGCGAATGCAGACCACCCTGAATATAGATCGCGGGGCCACTTGCGGAGCCATGAAAGCGAAAAACGTCCAAGCCAAATGTTTGGCCAGGCGTATCCGCATCCAGTGTTAGTTTTTCAATCTCCATTAATTGAGACAATAAACACACCGCTGTGAGTCCCATAGAGGTTTATCATAGCCGCGACGCGGGCTGACCAAAATGGCAGTTTTGTCCGCATTGCAGTCGTTCAAGCTGAGTGCAGCGAATGACCGAGTTGAGCCCACAGCAGACAGTCCCACCCAAGTGTGGTAGTATGAACTTCCGAGGCATACATACATACAAGAGTCCGACCTTTGGGAGGATTATGTATGATTATGCGTATATTTCAGGTGACAACGCGTCCCGGAAAAGAACAGGAGTTTGGCCGCTTGTTCCATGAAACTGCGATCCCCTTGATGAACAGTACTCCCGGGATCGTGCGCGTTCTTCCCGGTGCCCCGAGAACGGAGTCCCTCCGAGAATTCAGTTTTGTCATGGTGAGGGAGAGCTTGGAGGCGCTTAGGGCTTTCGTGGGAGAAGACTACCAAAGCCCGCACATTGATCCAGCAGAAGCGGAGCTCGTCGAGTCGCGATCCATCAAGCATTACGACTTGGTTGATGGTTAATCACCCAAAAGGATGGTCGACATGTCAAAGGGTCAGAGAACTTCACAACCGGACCTCTTGTCTGATGCGCCTAATGAACCAGCTGGGACTTTAGAGGCGTTGGAAACCCAGCTGAAGGAAGCGCTGGATCGACAAGTGGCGACGGCCAAAATCCTGGACGTGGTAAACAGCTCGATTAGAGATCCCCAACCGGTTTTCAACTCTATTGTTGAAGCGGGTCAAACACTGTTTCCAAAATCGACAATCAGCATCGGATTGAGGGAGGGTAACAAACTGATTTTGGGCGCAATCTCCGGCCCAGAACCAGCCGGTGTTGAGGCTTGGCGACGCCGCTTTCCAGCTCCTCTTCATCCAGAGACAATCCACGGCCACGTCATTCTAAATGGCAAGGCGATTGACTTGCCAGACGTCGCGGCGGCACAAGATCAGTTTCGAATTGGTGCTGGCAACTTCCTTGCCTCTGGAGCTCGGGCCGTAACGATGGTTCCAATTTCTCAAGGCGGGCAGACCGTTGGAGCTCTTGCAGTGTTGCGGCATTCGATCGGCAAGCTGCAAACAGAGCAATTCGATATTCTCAAGACGTTTGCAGCACAGGCAAATATCGCTCTGGATAACTTGCATTTGCTGAACCAAATGCGTGAAGCGAATGAGACCCTGGAGAACGTATCCAAACAGCTTGCCAAGTACATGCCGCCTCAACTTTATCGGTCAATCATAGCTGGTAACCAGCAAGCGGCGATCGAGAGTCGCCGCCGCAAACTCACGGTCTTCTTCTCCGACATCGTCGATTTTTCCGAGATTACAGATCAGCTTGAAGCAGAGGAACTGACTTCGTTGCTGAACGAGTATCTGTCGGAAATGTCCAAGATCGCTCAGCGACACGGCGCATATTTCGACAAGTTCATTGGGGACGCGATGATGCTGTATTTTGGCGAACCCGAAAGCCTGGGCGCAAAGGAAGATGCAGCTGCTTGCGTTCGGATGGCGATCGATATGCAACGCGCCTTGAACGATCTGCAAACTGGATGGCGGCGCAAAGGCTTGATTGATCGACCATTTCAGGCTCGCATAGGCATCAATACGGGCTACTGCACAATAGGCAATTTCGGTTCCAATGATCGGATGGATTACACTGCGATTGGGCGAGAAGTGAATCTTGCTGCAAGGCTTGAGGCTGAGTGCGATCCAGGAGGCATATTACTGGCAGCGGAAACCTATTCTTTGGTGACAGATTGGCTCTCGGTTGAAGAGCGTGAGCCGGTTCAGGTGAAAGGATTTCAGAATCCGATCCGCACTTACGCGGCAACAGCGATCTACGAAGCCGCTGCGCGACAGAGCCGCATCATTCACGAGGAGGACGAGGGCTACACCCTTACTGTGGACCAGGATCGCATAAGCGCGGAAGCCATCCGTCGGCTAAAGTCCGTTATTTCTGATTTAGGCGACTAAACATTAAGCGTTTGTCGCTCAGAAGTATTTGACTAGACCGTACAACCACCAGATGGACCGTCGTCTAAACTGGCAGGCGTGCGTGAATTTCAATTGGGGCAATCAAACCACGTTCGATGTTCCGAACCATGTGTTGAACCTTAAGCGCAGTGTCTTCGCCCATGATAAGATGAAGACCCAAAGGTGGAGGGCCATCTGAACGGCTTTGCGCAGCTGCCAGATCGGCGAAGAACTGTTTGGCAAATTCCGTGCGGTCGATCCGGTCACTCACCTTGAAACCAACGGACTTCAAAGCAGCCTCATACGTCTCCGGTGGCGCAAGTGCGCTTTGACCTGAGGAAGAAGCCCAAGGCGCCGGATAGTCCATTTGTCCCTCTCCGACTTGCATCACATCGTAAATTGCAAAGATTCCTCCTGGCTTGAGGACCCGTTTCGCCTCGCGCGCTATGCCTACTTTGTCCGCGATGTTCATGCCAACGTGGATCATATAAGCGGCGTCCATTGAACCAGCTTCTAGCGGCAAATCGAGCACGCTGCCTTCGATAAGTTGAACCCGATCCGATAACCCGGTCCATTCAGTGAGTGTCCTTCCGGTTTCCACAAACTCAGCGGTCAAATCAACGCCGGTTACGTGCGCTCCGGTAGCTGCCGCGACATAGCGCGCCGGACCGCCGAGACCGCATCCAAAATCGATAACCCGGCTTTCGGGCGTAAGGCCAAGAGCCTTTACAAACGGTTCGGTTGCGAGGCGCCCACCAATGTGAAACTCGTCAACCGGAGCCAAAGCGTCGTGGGAAATCGGTGGGGTCAAGTTTAGTGCTGCGCATCCATCGGAAATCCGCTTGAGCAAGTGACCGGAATGGTAATGGTGCTCGACTTCATTGGGATTAGTCATTTCGAAGCCTCCCTAATCATTTCCGCAACACTATACAAAGCGACCCGACATGTCAGCTTCGTCCGCAACTCGGTCCTTCGCAGCAACCGTGCGAACGTCTGCACCGAGCCCATAGCTGACGCTTTAGTAATTGCCGGAACAGGTGAACTACGCGGACATTTACAGCAAGTTCTCGGTCGACGCGCTAGTGTCATCTTTCGGTTTGAAGAGTGCGCAAAATAGAGAGCAACTGCGCTCTGCACACGTAGAGGCAGGATTTTAGACGCTCAATGAAAATTTCCGACTGACCGCTTAGAGCCCAAAGTCGTTTCGTTGTGACTCGCGATTTCCGCCTAGAGAGATAGCCCCGCCCTATGCAAACCGGTAGCCAGCAGCTCGAAATCTTCCGGTCGACGCCACATGCTTTCAAAGCCTCGTGCAAGCGTAGCAATATTTTCTTCGGCCAATTCAATGCCTCGGCTTCCAAACTCATCGCTACGTTCCGAAACAAAGTCCTTCAAGGCTTCCGCAGCCTCAGTTGGCCGTCCAAGGTGTGCATAAGAAGCCGCTACGAAAGCTGCGGCTAAAGAGTTGAGGCGAGCCTCGCCAATCAGCAAGCCGAGTGCAGCCTCGAAGTTTCCACAAAAGAATTCCACTTGTCCCATGATCCAATCTATGGCCGGCGGATGTAGCGGGTCCAATCGCATCGCTTCTGATACGACCTCAAGCGCCTTTTCGTGCCTTCCCAACAAAAGAAATGCATAGCCACACCATGCCATGGACTCTGCTTCGTTTTCGATCAGCGCGAGCGTTTTCTCAAACTGTGCGTCGGCTTCATCCCAGAGCTTGGCGCAAAGATAAGCAAACCCAAGTTGGTCCTGAATGTAGGGGTCCCGGTTATCCAGCGCCGCGCCCTTCCGTGCAATGTTTAATGCGTGGTCAGGAGCATCTGAGTCAGCCAGTCCCAACCAGAGGTCGATTACATAGGTGTCCGAGAGGTACATATAGGATCGCGCAATAGACGGATCGAGTGCGACTGCCCGTTCCAGCAAAGCGCGAGCTTTTGCCGTATCTCTGGCATTTAGACCGTCGCGAAGAGCCTTGCTTCTCAGCATCAAGTCATAGGCCTTCATCTCGTCCGCTGGTTTCTGCGCCGAGCGATCGACAAAATCGTGTTGCACTCGCCCGGGAAGTACCGCCACGATGCTGCGGGCGACTTCATCCTGAACGGATAAGATGTCTTCCAATTCGCGGTCGTAGCGTTCTGACCACAACTGCGCACCAGTGACGGCATCGGCGAGCTGCACGGAAATCCTTACCCGACTTCCAGCTTTTCGGACACTGCCTTCAACGAGATAGTCAGCACCTAAAGCTGTGGCTATTTCAGCTGGATACATGTCTTGTGCTCTGAACCGGAACGACGCGTTCCTCGAAATAACCTGAAGCGTACGAAAGCGCGACAAACCAGTGATAATGTCTTCCGCGATACCGTCGCTGAAAAAAGTCTGCTCCGGGTCGTCGCTCATGTTGTGTAGCGGCAGAACCGCGATGGCGGCTTTCTTGACGGCTGCCGGTTTCGGCGGTTCAGCATTTTCTCGTTTCCCTCCTGCGATGCGCCAAGCGCGCAACGGCTCAGAAACATTTTTGACGGAATGCGTGCCTGTGTCCTCCCAAGCAACCGGAATTCGGTTGCCGACAACGCGATAAACAGCGTCGGACACGAGTACATCTCCCGGGTTCGCCAGCTGCTCCAATCGAGACGCGAGGTTAACGCCAGAACCGAAGACATCACCATCCTGCATGATGATGTCACCGAGATTTATGCCGATGCGGAATTGTATCGGGTCGGGTTCTTCCGGGGGGTTCTGTTGCCATTCAACCGCACAAGAAACTGCATCCGCGGCACTGCTGAAATTGGCCAGAAGGCCATCACCCATTAGTTTAACGATACGCCCGCGGTGACGTTTTATGAGAGGCGCAATTGTCTCATCTATTCTAGCAGACAAGGCGGAAAGTGTGCCTGACTCGTCTTGCTCCATCCGCCTCGTATAGCCGACCATGTCAGCTGCGAGAATTGCTGCAAGTTGGCGCTCCACACTGTTCCTCCTGTCTCCTGCATATCGGTCGTAGAGCAACAAAACCATTCGAAACTGACAAGCCGGCTTCGCAACTGTGCAATAACGACCGAAGTGTCCGCGTAGCAGTCGTACAAGAAAGTTGCTAGGTACGAACGCGTCGAACGCAAAGCAGAAGTTTAAGCAAGGTCGAAGACGAAGCGCTTTTCCGCTGAGCCGAGATCTCCTTAAGACTTACTGATTACTTTCCAATCATTCGTCCACGACACGAAATTCACCAGATGGCGCGTCCGTAGGAGGCTCATCGAACTCGTTGGAGATAAGTCCGCGACGAATGAGCTCTCGGATTGCGGCCGCTCTGGATGGCAACCTGTTCTCAAATCTCCAGTCATCAATGGCTTTGAGCTCTTCGAGGTCAAGCATTAACTGAAGTTTCTCGGTGCGCTTGGGTGGTCGATCTTGATCTGACACTGACATGACCTCAGTAGCTTCCATCACTTACTCCAAGCATGTATGGCAATGTGCCTGTGTGTCTACATGA
Organism: Ruegeria sp. YKSD179; assembly: GCF_059612885.1. Taxonomy (NCBI): domain Bacteria; kingdom Pseudomonadati; phylum Pseudomonadota; class Alphaproteobacteria; order Rhodobacterales; family Roseobacteraceae; genus Ruegeria; species Ruegeria sp. YKSD179. Next base: position 9,523 of record NZ_JBXWRL010000028.1, read on the forward strand.
TTGTTGGCATGCTGTGTGAGGCATGTAGGGTCATGATTGTCATGAAGAGCCCTAAGGTGCGCAGGATGTGTACTTTAAGTATATGATTTTATTTGAAAAATCACTTTTACATCCTAATTGTAACTCCATAAGCAACGCAACGGAGTGAAAATGATACAGCAAGTCTTAAAATCTGAAGTGCAGGAAGAAGTGAACGATACGGGTATCGATAAGAATGCTTGGATCGCCAACGCCGTCACTGAAGTATTGGCAGACACCATGGTGCTGATGGTGAAGACACAGGGAACCCACTGGAATGTTGTGGGTCCGCTATTCCTGCCGATCCATGAGCTTACCGAGCGTCACTATCATGACCTATTCGAGGCTGCTGATGCATTGGCCGAGCGTGTTCGCGCTCTGGGTCAGGTTGCACCGATTTCGTTCACGGACATGATAAGTCAAGCCAAGCTGACCGAAGAAGAGACGATCAAAGACGCAGAAGGCATGATCAAACAATTGATCGCGGACCACGAGGCGATGGCGCGGAACCTGCGCGAGACCGCGACGACCGCTGCCCGGTACGGCGATGGGGCAACAGAGGACCTGATGAACGCCAGGATGGCGAAGCATGAGGAAGCGGTCTGGATGCTCAAGGCGATCGCCACGGCATAATTTGCTGCTGCCATTTTTCGGGTTCACCGATTTTGATGAAAGGGAAAAAGATGACACGTGTTGGGTATGAGAAAAAAGCACAGCTGCAACTGGATAGTTGGAATGCACAGATTGACGCTCTTGAGGCCAAGTTAAAGGTGGCCGAAGCGTATGCGAAACTGGAGCTCGAGGAACAGCTCAGCACGCTCCACAAAGCGAAGTCTGATGCAGAGGCTCAGCTGGAAGAGTTGAAGTCCACCAGCGAAGAAGCCTGGGAAGATGTCAAGGAAGGTTATGAGGCAGCGTGGAACGATATGAAGAGCGCTCTGAAACATGCTGCCGACCGGTTCGCTTAAGACAGAATCCATGGGATCTTCGACCAAAGCTAGTTTTGTGAATGGGGGCCTTAATGCGATCAACTAAGGATTTTCTGAGGTTTTTTCGCGGGTTCCTGACCATCCCTGCTGCCATAAGTCTTTCCGGGCTTTTGGTGGCTGGGATTGTCTTCACGATTGAAAAAACACTGTCGAGCTGGGGTTGGTGGGCACCCGCTTGGCTCAGTGTTCCCCAAGTCACTGCAAGTGACGTTTTAAGTTCAATCGCGGCGGCGTCCATACCAGGTGCAGCGAACGACCGTGTTGAGCCCAATACAGACGATTAATTGGAGACTAAATGTTTCCTTTGCATTTACTCTTGTTCTGTGGTGCGGGCCTCTAATCTCGCTTCTGAAAATACCACGTTTGTAAATTCGATTTTTTGCCCGAATACTGGCTATCAAGTAGAGTTTCACTGCAGTGGGGAGGTTCGTTTTGCAGGAAAAGCGCTCCGTTATTTCGTTAAGAGAACCCATAATACTCGGTTCCCTGAGTGAAGCGTTTGGAAGAATTACCCTTCCAATAAGATCGAAACTTTCAATTTCGTTTGTCGGAATAACCACACTTCTTATAGCACTCGCCTTGACAAGTGCATTTGAGTTGCGTCACGCCAACGAGCGAGCATCTCAACTTATAGCCGAGCAGGCAAAAATCTCTGCACTAAACGAGTTCAGAGTACAAATTAGCGAAACGATGCTATCAGGGGCTTTACTGTTTGCTGGAACGCAAGGTGTTGACGAGCAGGACTCTTCTACCAACCCACTATCAACTGATTTGACCTGGCTTCAGAAGATCGCGGGGGCAAACGTTGCAGGTGCCGAACAAGCTTCTGGATTCTCCAATATGGAGAAGGCGGATGAGTTTTTTCATCGGACGGGTGAAATTGTAGAAACGGGGCGCGAAGTGGTCGGACTGTACGAAGCTGGTCAACGCGAAGCCGCAAGGTTGCTATTTGACACTGCTCTAATAAGAGCATTGCGAGCCCTCGATCGAGATACGGTCAAACTGACTTTTCAGTCTCGCGTTAGTATGAACAGTTTGGTTAAATCAAACGAAGCAGCATTCCTGCGATCGCAAAAGGTTGTAGGCTTTGCTTCGGTTTTCGCTGTGTTTATTGCGCTGGTGTTGGGCTACACAACATCTTCTTCAATTGTTCGACCAGTGGGCAGCATTCGAACAGCGTTGCAAGAAGTAACAGAAGGAGATTTTTCGGCGAGAGCGCGTGTTTCCAACGGCGACGAATTAGGCGAACTCGCCGAGCGAGTAAACTCTACAACGGAGCAACTAGGAGAATGGAACCACACACTTGAAAGCAAAGTTGCCGAACAAGTCGAAATCATATCAAGAACCAACAGGCTTCGGCGATTTCTCCCCAAGCCGGTCGCTGATCAGATTATCGCCTCAGGAGACGATACTCTGTTGCTTGCCCGCCATCGCGCCGAAATCGTAGTCCTGTTTGCTGATTTGCGTGGTTTCACGGCCTTTGCTGAGACGAATGAAGCGGAGGTTGTTACTGACGCCCTCAACGCCTTTCACAAGTATGTCGGGCCGCTGATTGAAAGCTATGAGGGTACGCTGGAGCGGTTTCTCGGTGATGGGCTGGTTGTGCTGTTCAACGCACCGATAAAATGCTCTGACCCGGAAACGCGGGCAGTAAAACTAGCAATGGATATTCAGCACGGGTTCAGATCCGCTATGGAAAGATTTCAAAGCCCAGTTCGCCGACTTGGCCTTGGTGTGGGTATAGCGAAGGGCATTGCGAGCTTAGGGCAAATCGGGTTTGAAGGGCGACTTGATTATGCCGCGATTGGTACAGTTTCGAATGTTGCTTCGAGGCTGTGTGATCTGGCATTGGATACTGAAGTGCTTGCGAGCAATGATGTGGCCGACGAAGTCCGTGGCGAGTTCTCTTTTCTCGAACAGGAGCCTAGGAGCCTCAAGGGACTTGAGCAGCCAGTACAGTATTCTAAACTCAACCTAAAGCAGTAGTTTGGTAGTGCTGCAAATGTCAGCTTGGTTCGCAAAGTAGGCATTCGCTGCTTGTTTTCACTTCCCAGCAAAGCGGGACAAACTGGTCGTCCAAGCGATTTCAGCTCGGCCCTCAATTTCTCAAAGTTGCTAGATATGCAATGAGATCCGCGCGATCATTTTCATTTTCAATTCCGAGCATCACTTTGGTCGTCCCGGGTACAAACTGATACGGGCTAGCGAGATAGCTATTCAGTGTATCCGCATCCCAAACCAAACCTAATTCGCGCAAGTAACTTGAGTAAGGAAACTCGGGATCGGACGCAGAGGGTCGTTCGAATACTCCCCAAAAATTGGGCCCATTATCGCCGGCAATTCCCATCGACGAAGGTTTACCGTGGCAGATTTCGCACCCCTTGGCTAGAAACTCACCATTTGAAATATCGGCACCCTGCAACTTATCGGCAATCGGTTGGCGCTCTACTCGCTGAGGCGCTCCCGCTTCGATGAGCACCTCGGCGATTTCGATGTGCCCCGCTCTCAGTGCCTGATGCAAAGGAGTTGAGATATATGGTTCATAGCTGGCTGGGTCCGCCCCAGCCTCAATGAGTACTTTTACCACTTCGATGTGGCCATACCCGGCCGCATGGTGGAGAGCGGTTCCAACCGTATAAGTATCATTTCCCTGATAGAAAAAAATTGTTGGATCGGCACCCCGCGCAAGAAGAAGTTTAACCAACTCGGTATGGCCGAATTTTGCGGCTACAAAAAGCGGTGTAACGCCCGGTGCGCTTGTCATGTTCGTACTGCGAAGTTCGAGCGGTACACCCTTATCTAGTTCCGCGAGAACGCCCTCAATATTTCCACGTTTAGCGTGGAGATGGATGATTTCCGCCAATGCCTTCTCAAGCGGAAAGATGAACAGCGACAGAGCTACTGCAATCAGCCGAAACATACGGGCCTCCGAATTCAACAGCTTAAGCCAACCATAAGCAGATGGAACGGTCTTGTCAGAAGAACTTTGCTTGAACGGGGCAGGGGGTATGCGTAGCGTTTGGGAATGACCAAACCTGCCTCCTTCAAGTACTTCAAAACCAGTCCCGAGATCATCCGTCTTGCGGTGATGCTGTATATTCGGTTTCCACTCTCGCTTCGGAATGTCGAAGATCTGCTGCATGAGCGAGGCATCGACGTGAGCCACGAAACCGTCCGATACTGGTGGAACAGGTTCGGCCCAATGTTTGCTTCTGAGATTAGACGCAAACGGGTCCAGCAACTTCGTGCATTCTCGAAATGGAAGTGGCATGTCGACGAGGTTTTTGTGAAGGTAAATGGCAAGCGACATTATCTGTGGCGAGCTGTTGATCACGAAGGCGAGGTGCTGGAAGCCGTTGTCACCAAACGCCGAAACAAAGCTGCAGCACTGAAATTCCTCAAGAAATTGATGAAGCGGCACGGAAAAGCGGAAAACGTCGTCACGGATCGCTTCGCCTCATACAGAGCCGCGCTCAGAGAGCTTGGCGCTACCGAAAAACAAAGGACGGGCAGATGGCTCAACAACCGCGTTGAGAATTCTCATCTGCCGTTCCGACGACGAGAACGCGCGATGCAGCGTTTCAGGCGTATGCGAAGTTTACAGAAATTCGCCGCCGTCCATTCTTCCGTCTATAACCACTTCAACCAGGAAAGATCGCTCACCAGCCGAGACACCTTCAAGCTGACACGTAGCGCTGCTCTTAACGAGTGGCGCGAACTTGGCGCGGGATAAAGGACAGCCTCACTGGTCTACCAGAGACGAGTTCGAATTCGTCTGACAGCACCTTCGATTACACCCAAAACTCTGAGCGCAGTCTTGTAGCAAGCAAAGCGATCTGTAACGACGGCTTCGCTTTTCCGTGCCGCTTCACCAATTTCTTGAGGATTTTCAATGCTGCAGCTTTGTTTCTGCGCTTTGTGACGACGGCTTCCAGCACTTCGCACTCATGATCTACGTCCCGCCACAGATAGTGTCGCTGGCCAATCACCTTCACAAAAACCTCGTCCACGTGCCATTTCCATTTTGAAAAGGCTCGGAGTTACTGAAACCGTTTCCTTCGGATCTCTGATGCATACATTGGGCCGAACCTGCTCCACCAGTAGCGGACGGTTTCATGGCTGACATCGATCCCGCGTTCGTGCAGTAGGTCTTCAACATTGCGGAGTGACAGCGGAAATCGGATATACAGCATCACCGCCAGGCGGATGATCCCAGGACTGGTTTTGAAATACTTGAAAGAGGAAGGTCTGGTCGTGGGCAAAATCCACCCAACCACCCTGCCCGCCTCAACCCAAGTTCTTCCGACATGACCCCGGTAAGGTCAGGACAGGCCGAGACCATGCATTGGATTATTTCCGAGATTAGGTCCTCGGAAATGTTGTCCAGCTGCCGAAGCGGTTGATTTTTGATCGTTGTACTTACTTAGCCGCACTCGAATCTCAAGCCTTGTTGTACTTCGCGTCGACGTCGCGGATCGCGTTGACGTTTCCAGCGGAACGGCCGTTCTCGTCAAAATCTTGCGTGTTGGCCAGAAAGGCCTCGGCAATGGTTTTCGCGAGCTCCGGGCCAATTACGCGAGCGCCCATAGTAATAATCTGTGCATTGTTTGACAACGCGGCGCGCTCAGCTGAGTAGGTGTCGTGGCATTGCGCCGCTCGGATGCCTGGGACCTTGTTGGCCGAGATCGCGACACCGATGCCCGTCCCGCAGACCAGGATCGCCCGGTCGTACTCGCCCGCGATCACCGCCGAAGCGACGCGATCGGACAGGTTTGCGTAGAAGGCGTCCGGCCCATCCTCGGTTCGCGACACGTCCGCGACGTCGTGGGTCTTGGCGAGGTGCATGGCCAGTGTTTTTGCCAACCCCTCGCCCGCACTGTCTCCGGCAATCGCAATCTTCATGAAGTGTCCTTTCGATACGTCAGATGACATCCGCGCAGGCAGTAAGGATGCCGAGATACCCGTCGACATTCCAGGCCGACCGACCGATAAAAAGCCCGTCTATATGCGGGCAGACGATGAGGTCTTGGCAATTCTCAGGGTTGACCGACCCACCGTAGAGGCAAGGCGCGGGGCGGCCCAGAATGTCGGTTGCGAAAGCGATGATCTCGGCATGACGCGCATCTGCATAATCCGAGGTCGCGGGAATGCCGCCGTCGCCAATGGCCCAAACTGGCTCATAGGCCATGATCACCGGCGCCGCTTTCTGGTCACCGCGAAGTCCACCTAGTGCGGCGCGCACCTGAGCCCCCAGCACTTCGGTGGCGCGCCCACTCTCCCGTTCGTCTAGCGTCTCGCCGATGCAAATAAGCGGAATAAGTCTATGGCGCACCGCCGCCTCGGCCTTCAAGGCGACCGTCTCGTCGGTCTCACCGAAATGGGCGCGGCGCTCGGAATGGCCGAGTTCGACAACGTCCAGTCCGCAATCGGCCAGCATGACTGGGGAGATCTCGCCGGTCCAAGCACCCGCATCGGCCCAATGCATGTTCTGTGCGCCCACCAGAACCGAAGTCTGGTCGAGAATCCGCGCAACCTCGCGCACGACCGTGAAGGGCGGAATCACGAACCGCTGGATGCGATCGTCGCAATCGGCGTCGGCCGCCGCAAGCGCCCTCGCGAAGCTCTCGGCTTCAACGAGCGTCTTGTTCATCTTCCAACTTGTGCCGATCCAGAAATCTGCCACCGTCATTTTACACTCGCGCCTTACTGGAAATCAGATCGAGCCGGTTTTACCAGGCCGTCCCTCCGGAGAGGTGATGCATTTCGTGCAACCGGCAGACCGGTCATCGATCTTACAGTTCTTCGGATGCGCATCGCCCAGCATGGCCAATACCATATCGGCGATCGCATTCCGACTTTCCATAGTCTTAGTATTCCATGTGAAAGAGACGAGATCACGCCAATAGAACTCTTCCACGACAAGTGATTTCAACGCTTTGGCAACAACGTTTTCGAGGGCCTTTCTGAAGTTTTCGAACCAAGCTGAAACGCGCCCCATGGGCGATGCAATATCCAATTCTTTACTCCCGTTTTGCGCCACCGTCGTTTGGTCGGCGGTGGCTGATATTCTTTTTACAAGAGTGGGCGCGTTAGCCCGATTCGGGCAAATGGCATTTCGCCGGTGGCCAACGGCGGACCTGACGCGAACGCGCCGATCAGCTCTCTTCGAGGGTTCTTGCCATGGCACGGAGAAGCACCGCGGCTGACGCCGCTCCGGGATCCTTGTGCCCCAGCGAGCGAGCCCCGAGGCGTGCGGCGCGGCCCAGTCTCGCTTGCATCTCGACGGTGGCCTCCGCCCCGGCTTCAGCCGCGTCCGCCGCGGCATGGAAAACGGTGGCGGCAGGTTTACCCGCGGACGCCGTCGCTGCGTCCGAGGCAGGCCCCCAAGCATCCAGCATGGTTTTGTCGCCGCGCTCGGCTTTGCCTCGATGCGCAATCCCCTCGGCCATCGCAACTATCAGCCCCGGAGCGTCCCCGTCGCCGAGCACGTCCTTGCCCTTCACCGCCGCGCCGGCGCGCATGAAAGCGGTCGCATAGAGAGGACCTGAGGAGGCGCCGACGGCATTCAGGAACGCCTTCGCCGCGGCATTCAATACCTCGGTTGGCGCTACACCGTCTAGCTCCACCAGAGCGGTTCGGATGGCGCCGAAACCGCCGGCCATGGCGACGCCATGATCGGCATCCCCGATCTCACCGTCAAGCGCACAGAGCTCATCGCGCGCAGCGTCCATCGCGTCGGCGGCGGCCAGCAGCATTGCTTTCACATCATTGCCGTCCATCACTCAGACCACCCGGAACATGGCGCAATGGCAAGGCCGGTCGATCAGGCGCTGCAACTCATCATCGAGATGCATGAGCGTGACCGAGGCGCCAGCCATTTCCAGCGAGGTGCAATAGTTCCCGACCCAGGTGGCATGGGTCGAAAGACCGGCCGCCTCAAGGCGCGCCTGCACCCGCCTGTTCATGATATAAAGCTCCATCAGCGGTGTTGCTCCCAGACCGTTGACCAAAACGGCGACCCGATCGCCGCTTGCCGCGCCCATCTCATCGAAGATCCGGTCCATCATTTCGTCTACGATCTGGTCGGCCTGCTTGATCGGTCCGCGTTCGATCCCCGGCTCGCCGTGAATGCCCATGCCGATTTCCATCTCGCCTTCAGGCAGATCGAAATTCCACCGCCGGGTCTGCGGCAGCGAACACGGACTCAGCGCGACGCCCATGGTGTAAGTCCGCGCATTCGCGTGCCGCGCCACGCGTTCGACTTCGTCGAGGCTCATCATCTCATCTGCCGCAGCTCCCGCCGCCTTGAAGATGAAGAAGTTGCCCGCCACACCGCGCCGTTTTTCGATCTCGTCGCGCGGGGCCGAGGCCACGTCATCTGTGGTCAGCACGGTGCGCACCTCGATATCGTCCATCGCCGCCATCTCGGCCGCCATGTCGAAATTCATAACGTCGCCTGCATAGTTCCCGTACATGAAGAGCACGCCTGTGCCGCCGGAGACCTCCTTGACGCATGCTAGCGCGGGATCGGGCGGGGGCGAGGCAAAGACGTTTCCAATCGCCGCCGCGTCAGCCAGCCCCTGCCCCACAAATCCGACGAAGGTCGGCTCGTGCCCGGACCCGCCCCCGATGACCAAACCGACCTTGCCCTCACGTGGCCCGTTTCGCGCAATGATCGCCCGGCCCGAGTCTGCGGAGGTGCGCAATGTGTCGCCATGCGCCAGAAGTATCCCGTCGAGCATTTCATCGACCGCGTCGTCTCCGTCGTTGATGATCTTCTTTGTTTGCATCGCGTGAATCTCCTCTTACGCAACCCACATCTAGCCCGCTTTGCACCGCAGTTTGCAAGTCCAATTGCCGTAGCCGTTCACCGTCGATCAGCTTGGCGGCACAACGCCCTTCTGCAGGATGATATTGCCATAGAGACGTGTCTCGGCCGTTTGTACGATGCAATAGGTCTTGCGGGCCTCGACATAGAACTCGTGCCGTTCCACGCCCCTGATCTTGGCGGGATGATCCGCCGTCTCATCGATGATCTTCTGGAAATCGGCTACGATGTCGGGAACGGTGTCAGGGTCGCCGACAACCTGCATCGTGCGGGCCGGGTGATCGACGTAGGAATCAAGAGGCATAATCGTCAGGATTGCCCTCAAAACCTCAGTTGCGCTGGCACCCGCGAGACGCTCGATTCGCGCGGCACAAGTTTCTGCCGGAAAATTCGCATCTGCGATTACCAATTCATCACCGTGACCCATCGCCTTGAGATGTCTTAACAAATCGGGTGTCAACAAGTTGGGAATTCCAATCAGCATCTGTCCCCTCCCTTCGCCATTCAACTTCAGCTACGAATTTGATTGACGTACATCACGACATACCTCAAGATTTTTCAATAGGGAGGATCAATGACACGTGTGACTGCGCAGGACGTAGCCAAAGAGGCTGGAGTAAGCCTTGCGACGGTGGATCGCGTGCTCAACAAACGCAAGGGCGTGCGTGAGGCAACGATCCAACGTGTGGTCGATGCGATGGACCGATTAAACTTCGTGCGCGACCAGACGGCCGCCAATCTTGCGAGGGGCCGGTCCTATACGTTCACCTTCATTGTTTCTGCAGGTGAAACCGCCTTCTTCAATGACGTCCGCGCTGAGATCGAGACAGCAAAACATCAGGCCTCCAAGGAACGCATCCGGATCAATTCCATCGCCATTCCGCCGCTCGATCCGCGTGCGATCGTCGACGCAATTGACGACATGGGCGAGGAAATCGGCGACGGGGTCGCAATAGTCGCGGTAGAAAGCCAAATCGTGCGTGATGCGATTGCGGCGCTTCGCAAGCGCGGCGTGCATGTGATCTCGTTTATCTCCGACATCCCGAATTCGGAGCGTGAACGATTTGTCGGCATCGATAACGTTGCTGCCGGACGGGTTGCCGCCAGTTTGCTGAAACGCTTTGTCTCGCCCCGATCCGGAGATGTGGCAGTCGTCGCAGGTTCCGGCACGCTGCGGGACCATGTGGAGCGCCGCATGGGCTTTGAACAGGTGATGCGCGCCGAATGCCCTGAACTGAACGTTCTTCCCTGGATCGAGGGTGAGGAACTGGCGGGGCTGGTCGAAGAAAAGCTTTCAAATCTGCTGTCAGAAAACCCCAACGTGGTTGGGATCTATAGTCTAGGGGGCGGAACAAGGGGCGTCATCGACGCGATCGAAACTGCGAAGCAGGACATGTGCGTGGTGACTACAGAGCTTTCGGAGCACACTCGCGCCGCATTGATCAACGGTACGGTCGACGCGGTCTTGGTGCAGGACCCGAGCCATGAGGTTCGCAGCGCCATCCGCGTACTGAAGCACCTCACCGACGGCACGCCGGTGAATGAGAAACAGGAGCGGATTCGGATCGAAGTCTTCGTGCGCGACAATCTGCATTGAGGCTGAACAAATCGTGCATGAAGCACCGTAGGGGAGAGACATGGGTATGAGGGGCGAGAACATATGTCGGAGTTGAAGGTCAATAACCTGCGGCGCACATACGGCAAGATCCTCGCGCTTGACGGGATGTCGTTCGACGTGGCCGATGGCGAGTTCTTTTGCCTTCTTGGCCCCTCGTCTTCCGGCAAGACAACCACCCTGCGCGCTATATCGGGGCTTGAAGAGCTTGAACACGGTTCGGTACACTTCGCAGGTCGCGATGTCACCGAAAGCGCGGTGCAGGGTCGCGGCATCTCGATGATTTTCCAGACCTTCGCGCTCTACCCTCACCTGTCAGTGGAAGCAAATCTGGCGCATCCCCTGCGCCGTTCGGGTGAAAGCGCGTCGGACATTAAAAAGCGCGTCGGCGAGGTGGCCGAGCTTTTGCGGGTGACACACACCCTAAAGCGCAAGCCGACAACGCTCTCGGGCGGCGAGCAGCAACGGGTGGCCATCGGGCGCGCCATCGTGGGACGCCCGAAGCTGTTACTGCTGGACGAGCCTCTGACTAATCTCGATGCCAAGCTTCGCGACGAGATGCGAACTGAATTCAAAAGGTTACACAGAGAGCTTGGTATGACTATGCTCTATGCAACGCCGGATCAGATCGAGGCGCTGACCATGGGCGACCGGGTAGGCGTGATCCGGGAAGGCAAGGTTGTCGCCATCGGAACACCACGCGATCTCTACGGTGCGCCGACAAACACCTATGTGGCTGGCATGATCGGCTCGCCGCCTATCAACTTCGTGACGGCGACCGCTCCAAGCGACGGTGAGATCGCGTTGCCCTTCCTCGATCAGCCCGTCGAGGCTCCGGGTGTCTCCAGCGGGCAGCCGCTGGTCGTCGGGCTTCGGCCGCATGACATTGCGCTGGCCAACGGAGAGGAAGGTGGCATCCCGGCCAAGATCCACCTTACCGAACCACTGGGCGATGTCACGATCATCGATATTCGAACCCGCGACACCGACATGAAGATGGTTCTTCGTGAAGAGGTCGCGGCCAGGTTCAGAGTGGGCGACGAGATCGCCGTCAAATTCGACCCGAGGAACTTGCATTTCTTCGATCCATCAACCGGCGCGCGTGCCGCGCACGCCGCCACATAGCTTTGCGGGAGAGCAGCAAGAAAAAGCCTAAACAAGAAAGCCAACTAGTGGAGGAGACTATGAAAAGAATCAATCTTATGAGCACCCTGATGGGTGCTACAATTCTTGGGGCAGGACTGAGCGGTTCGCCCGCCATGTCGGCCGACGTCACGATCACAATGGCGGCCCCGGACTGGCCGCCGACACGCTTCATGAAGGAGCATTTCGACCAGACATATACCTCGCCGGACGGTCACACCACGACGCTTGATATGGACTTTATCCCGTGGCCCAGCTTCTACGAACGCGTCGCGGCCTCGCTGACATCGGGCGAACAGAAATACCAGATGATTGTGACCGACAGCCAGTGGCTGGGAGCATTTGTCGAAGGCGGGTACTACATGAACCTGACCGACAAGATCAACCAAGACCCCGAACTGACGGCGATCATGCAGGACCTGCATCCGGCACTGGTTTCAGCCTATTCGACATACCCGCACCGGACCCGCGCACAGCTTGAAGAAGCTGGCGAGGTGCCGGCACCCGGTGTGAACTACTACGGTTTCCCGCAGTTCCCGGACACCTATGTCACCTTCTACCGCGAGGACATCTTCTGCAACGAAGGTGAAATGGCGGCGTTCCAGGAGCAGTACGGAACCAATCTGCCGTGTACCTATGAAGACTGGCAGGACACGGACTGGACGAAATGGGGGCAGATCGGCGAGTTCTTCCAGCGTGATGCCGGCGAGATGCTTGCGGGAGAAGAACTGACCGAGCCGTTCTACGGCATCGCCTACCAGGCCGGTAAGGGCTATGACTTCTCGACCATGCAGGTCAACGCCTTCATCTGGCAGCAAGGCGGCGACATCTGGGATGAATCGAAAGCTCCCGAGGCTCAAGCCGAAGGCGTGGTGAACTCGGATGTGTCCGTTGCGGCCTTTGATGAGTACCTCAGCTATCTCCAGTACATGCCGCCTGTCGCGCAGACCGGTCAGATGGACATCTTCGTGATCCAGGACCTCTACATGCAGGGCAAGGTCGGGGCGATCATCGACTGGGTGGGTCTGGGCGAACCTGTGCTCGATCCGAGTGCGTCGACCGTGCACGACAAGTCGGCCTTCGGCCCCGCCCCGGGCACACGCCAGGCGGACGGTTCGATCGACCGAACCGGCAATATCGGCGGACAGCCCTTCGTTCTGACCACTTGGAACTCGGACGAGGTCGTGAACGAGGCTCTCAATGTCGTGAAGTGGTGGCTAAACCCCGAGACCCAGCTCGCTGCCGTGGCGAATGGTGGTCAGTCCGGTCTTATGAGCGTAATGGCCATGCCGGAATACAACGATCTACGCCCGTGGAACCGCGCACATGTCGAGATGATCGATTGGCAGAAGGACGTGTGGCACATCCCTGAATTCTTCGAAATGCTAACCCAGCAACAGGAAGAGTTCGACAAGGCGATCACCGGCCAGCAATCGGCCAAGGAAGCCTTGGATAACGTCGCAGCGTTCCAGCAGGAGCTTCTCGAAGACATCGGTTTCATCGAGTAAGCGGTTACTCTACGCGGGGTCCGGCTTCGGTCGGACCCTGATTTCCCAGATTTCTCCTAACGAGGGCGGCCCTTCATATGGCGGACACTGCATCTACCAAAGGCGGTTTTGGCGCTTGGCTACTCGATCCGAAACGGCGGGGGGCGCTGCTGGTCACGCCGGCAATACTGATCCTTTTCGTGATGAATATTTTCCCGCTTCTTTGGTCTTTTGGCTTGAGCTTCTTTAATTACAAGGCGTCTAGTCAACGTGTTCCGCGCTTCAAAGGGCTGGACAATTACGGCGACGTCTTGACCGACGAAAAGGTGTGGGAACGGTTCCAGACAACCGCAATCATCGTTAGCTCCTCAGTTCTCTTGCAATTGATTGTCGGCTTTCTGCTGGCCTTGCTGTTTGCAAAGGCCTTTCCCATGCGCCGTATCGTGTTGATGCTGGTACTGACGCCGATGATGTTGTCATTCGTCTCGGTCGGCGTGTTCTTCAAGCTGTTCTACGAGCCGACTTTCGGAGTCGTGAGTTACGTGTTGAACATGTTCACCTCGGAGCCGTTCGTCATGCTCGGTTCGCCACAAGGTGCAATTATCGGGATCGTGATTGCTGATGCATGGATGTGGTCGCCCTTTGTGATGCTTCTGGTTTTGGCCGGGCTCGTGTCGGTTCCGAAATACCTTTATGAGGCAGCAGAGATCGACCGCGCAAGCAAGTGGCGCACGTTCCGGACTATAACCTTTCCTTATATCAAATCCCTCCTGTTGCTTGCCGTGCTCTTTCGTACCATCGAGACATTCAAGCTTTTCGATATCGTCTACATCATCACGGAAGGCGGACCCGGGTCGTCGACCGAAACGATCGCGGTATATCTCTATAGAACCGCCTTCCAGTTCTTCAAAACCAGTCAATCCTCAGCACTCGCCTATTTCGTGCTCTTCATCGTGATCGTGCTGACCAACCTCTATCTTTATTCCGTCAACCGGCGCGCCGAGGAGGTGAATTGATGGCTCGAAAACATCGCGAAATCGGCAAGGCCGGATGGGGTTACACAGCGGTCGCCTCGGTTGTCGGACTCATATACTTCTTCCCTGTGCTTTGGATCATCCTGACTGCCTTCAAGACCCGAACGGACGCTTTGGCCGTGCCGCCGAAACTGTTCTTCACGCCCACCTTCGAGAATTTCACCAGCGTCTTCTATCGCGCTTCGATCACCACGGGCAACAGTCAAGCTACCGATATGGGCCTATACTTCTTCAACTCGATCTTCATCGCCTTCACTTCGGTGGGGCTGGCCCTGATCGTCGGCACAATAGCGGCCTATGCTTTCTCGCGATATCCGCTGAGAGGCAACGACACCTATCTCTTCATCATCCTCACTACCCGGATGATGCCCCCGATCGTCGTGATTATTCCGATCTTTCTGATGTTCCGCCTCAGCGGTCTGGCGGGCAGCTATTGGGGCATCATCCTGCTCTACACCGCCTTCAACATTCCGTTCTCGGTTTGGTTGGTGAAATCCTTCTTTGATGAATTGAACCCCGAAATTGAGGATGCCGCCCGAATGGACGGCGCGACCGAACGGCGGGTTTTCTTTAACTTCTGCATCCCGCAAGTCCTTGCGGGCCTGTCGGCCACCTTCGTATTCGGGCTGATCCTGACTTGGAACGAGTTCCTTTTTGCCCTCCTCCTTACCGGGGTTGAGACGCGGACCGTGCCCGTCGCAATGGCGCGCACGCTTGGTGGAGAAGTGGGCGTGGATTACGGCCTGCTGGCGGCGATCGTGACCTTGTTCCTTATCCCGATCTTCTTCGTCACATTCCTTCTGCAGAACCAGCTTCTGCGCGGTGTCACTTTCGGAACGGTCAAGAAATAATGACGATCAAACTCAATAAACTCACCAAACGTTTCGGGTCGCTGACCGCCGTCGATGCCATTGACCTGGACGTGGGCGACGGCGAAGTGCTCTGTCTGCTCGGTCCGTCGGGCTGCGGGAAAACAACCACCCTGCGAATGGTCGCGGGGCTTGAAGCGGCCACGGAAGGCGACGTCATGCTCGGCGGTAAACGGGTAAACGAACTGGCGCCGCGGCAACGTAACGTGGCCATGTCGTTTCAGTTCTACGCGCTTTATCCGTCGCTTTCGGTGGCCGATAACCTTGCCTACCCGCTCCATGCCGAGAAGCTTTCGGGCGCCGAGATAGAAAAGCGAGTGGCGCAGGTCGCGAAGACCCTGCAACTCGAGAGCATCCTGAAGCGCACGCCAAGCCAACTCGCCGAGGGTGAGAAACAGCGGGTTGCCGTCGGCCGCTCGATCATCCGAGACCCGCAGTGCTTCCTCTTCGACGAACCCCTCTCACGTCTCGATGTGCAACTGCGGGAGGAAATGCGTGGCGAGATCAAGGAGGTCCTGCAAGACCTGTCCCGCCCCACCGTCATTGTGACCCACGACCAACTGGAGGCGCTGACGATGGCCGACCGGATTGCCGTCATGCGGGATGGACGGATCGAACAGGTCGACACGCCGCACAACGTCTTCCAAACCCCGTCCAACCTCTTCGTTGCGGGCTTCATCGGCACCCCGCAGATGAACCTGATACCGGCGACCCTCAAGGGATCAAACGGCGACGGCCTGGCGGATTTCGCGTTCGAGGGCGAGCAGTCACTGAAGATCAAGGTCGATCCGGCGGTATCCAAACTCTCGCCAGGCGCGAAAGTCACACTCGGCATTCGGCCACGAAACCTCGAGATGAGCGTTGAGCCCACCGAAGACAGCCTGTCGACAAAGATCGACATGGTCGAACCGATGGGAGCCGAGACCCTCGCCCACATGCATGACGGCTATCACGATCTGCGACTTGTGACAGATTGGCGTGTGCCATTGTCCGAAGGCGACCTTATGCACACACGGTTCCCGCCGGACACAACCCATATCTTCACGGAAGACGAACAGGTTTTAAGGAGCGCGCCATGACCGCAGCACAGGCGAAACTGATTGAACGGTGCATCATCGGACTTTGCGTCATCTCGATCATCTTCATCTTCCAGCCGTTTTCGTTGCAGCTCTTCTCGATTGGCTGCGTGACGGTGGTGATCGGCGCACTGGCCTTCAACCTTGTGCCGCTTTGCCGGGAAGGCGTGCCTTTCAGTGCCCTTCGGAAAGCTGTTATCATCGTGCTGGTTATCCTTGGTGTCGCCGCCGCGCTCGGCGTGGGGACCGCATTTCTCTACGTTGAATACCTGGAAACCCTGAGATGAGTGGCTTCGATGTGTCCGTTGTAGGGCTCTATATTCTCGACATTTTGGGGCGTCCGGTCGTGGCGATCCCTGAAGGCGGTAATGTCGATTTCATCGACGAGATCCGGCTAACGGTTGCGGGCACGGCGGGGGGCACGATTGTCGATCTGGCGAAACTCGGACTGAACTGTCAGGCGGTTGGAGCCGTGGGCGACGACGAGAAGGCCGATTTCGTCCTTGACCACATGGCCCGCCTTGGCATCGACTGCCACCTCATGCGGCGGCTCGAAGGTGTCGAGACCTCGGCCACAATCCTCAATGTCCGCCCGAATGGCGAGCGCCCAGCGCTCCACTGCCGCGGCGCTTCGGATCACTTCGACGTGTCTGACGACATGCTGCGCAAGGTTCTCGACTGCCGCTTCTTCCACCTTGGCGGCACCGGCCTTCTGGCTAAGCTCGATGGCGCACCCAGCGCGCGACTTCTCAAGGCCGCGCAGGAGGCAGGCTGTGTGACCACTTGGGACCTCGTGGGGGCGGGGCCGGACACATGGCAGTTCGTCGAACCACTCCTGCAGCATATCGACTACTTCATTCCATCCATCGAAGAAGCGGAGATTCTGAGCGGCATCTCAGGCGTGGAACAAAACATCAGATTCTTCCAATCGCGCGGCGTGAAATGCCCCGTTCTGACCATGGGCAGCGAAGGCTCAATCATCGCGGATGGCGAAGACCGCATTCACGTCCCCGCCTATGACATCAAGGTTGTCGATACGACCGGCTGCGGGGATGCCTTTACGGCAGGCTTCATCGCCGGGCTCGCCGACGACCGCAGCTTGACGGAGGCCGCACATCTGGGCACGGCATCAGCATCGCTTGTCGCCAGCGGTTTGGGTTCGGATGCCGGGATCGTGGATCGCGCACAGGTCGAAGCCGAGATGGCCCGCTGGCGCCAATGATTGCCGGGGTAGCAGGCACGTTCGACACCAAGGGCAAGGAGCTCTCATACATTGCCCAGCTGATCCGCGCGGCCGGGTTGGAGGTGCGCACCATCGATCTTGGAACCACCGGTCAGGGAAGCGCCACCATCTCGGCCGAGACCGTTGCCGCCTACCACCCTGATGGGGCCGAGGCAGTGCTAACCCAAACGGATCGGGGGGTCGCTGTCGGCGCAATGGCTTTGGCCTTTGAGACCTATGTGCGCGAAGCCGACTGGATCGGCGGCCTGATCGGCGCGGGCGGCTCCGGCGGCACCGCACTTCTGGCCCCTGCCATGCGCGCCCTGCCCGTCGGCACACCCAAGGTTCTGGTCTCGACGGTCGCCAGCGGCAATGTCGGTTCCTATGTCGGTCCAAGCGACATTGCGATGATGTACTCTGTCACCGACGTGCAGGGGCTGAACCGCATCTCAGCGCGCGTCCTGGGCAACGCAGCCCATGCGCTTGTCGGCATGATGCTGAACGAGGTGCCGGCTGTTGATGCGAAGCCCGCCATCGGCCTGACTATGTTCGGCGTCACGACGACAGCGGTCAGCCATGTCGCGGACGCGCTTGCAGTCGATTTCGATCCGCTCGTGTTCCACGCCACCGGGACCGGCGGTCGCTCGATGGAAAAGCTCGTCGACAGCGGCCTGATCGGAGCCGTGCTCGATCTGACGACGACCGAAGTGGCTGACATGCTGGTGGGCGGCGTTTTCCCGGCGACGGAGGACCGGTTCGGCGCAGTGATCCGGACAGGCATCCCTTACGTTGGCTCCGTCGGCGCGCTTGATATGGTGAATTTCGGCGCGCGCGAGACCGTCCCAGAGAAATTCGCGGACCGGACGTTCCATGTCCACAATCCGCAAGTGACGCTGATGCGTACGACACCGGAAGAGAATGACAAGTTCGCCGCTTGGATCGCAGAGCGGTTGAACGCGATGACCGGCCCTGTGCGCTTCCTGATCCCCGAAGGCGGCGTCTCTGCCATTGACGCACAGGGGCAGCCGTTCCACGACCCCGAGGCGCTGGCCGCCCTGACCCACCGATTGCAGGCCGACGTGATCCCGACGGAGAGCCGCCGTCTGGTATCTGTGCCACACAACCTCAACACGACCGCGTTCGCCGACGCCGCTTTGACCGCCCTGAAAGAGATCATCTGATGCCTATTCCCCGCTCCGAAATCCTCTCGCGCCTTCGCTCCAAGATCGCCGAGGGTCGCCCGATCATCGGCGGTGGAGCCGGTACGGGCCTTTCCGCACGATGCGAGGAAGCGGGCGGTATCGACTTGATCGTGATCTACAACTCCGGACGCTACAGGATGGCCGGGCGCGGGTCGCTGGCCGGCCTGCTCGCTTTCGGCAACGCGAACGATATTGTGGTGGACATGGCGAAGGAGGTTCTGCCAGTCGTAAGGAACACACCGGTTCTGGCGGGCGTCAATGGCACTGACCCATTCATGATCCGGGACAAGTTCCTCGACGATCTGATCGCGCTCGGGTTCTCTGGCATCCAGAACTTCCCCACCGTCGGGCTGATCGACGGCACCTTCCGCACCAATCTCGAAGAAACCGGTATGGGGTACGGCCTGGAAATCGATCTGGTCGGCGCCGCGCGGGAAAAAGACCTTTTGACAACGCCCTACGCATTCACCCCGAACGAGGCGCACGCGATGGCCGCCGCCGGAGCTGACATTGTCGTCGCGCATATGGGCCTCACCACTGGCGGTGATATCGGAGCCGAGACCGCGCTCAACCTCGATCAATGTGTGAGGGAAATCGACGCGATGGCCGAAGCGGCGCGCGACGCCAGCCCGGACGTCATCGTTCTTTGCCACGGTGGCCCGATCGCGATGCCGGGCGACGCCAGTTATGTGCTGGAGAAAGCGAAGGACTGTCAGGGCTTCTACGGTGCCAGCTCGATGGAGCGTCTGCCCTCGGAAACCGCTCTGGTCGCACAAACGCGCGCCTTCACCGAAATCGGAGAGAAGAAATGACAGGAACTTTCATGATGTCTGCCGACACCCCGCCTGAAGAGCTCGACTGGGGCAAGCTCCGGTGGATGTCGCACCCGCCCTCCACGGGTGCCGGGCAGCTCACCGTGATCGAAGTGAACATCACGCCCGGCAATGGGCACGATTTCCACAAACACCCCGATCAGGAAGAGGTCATTTACTGCATCTCGGGCAAGGTCGAACAATGGCTAGATCAGGAAATGCGGATTCTCGGCCCCGGTGACAGCGTTTTCATCGGCGCCGGCGTCGTCCATGCCAGTTTCAACGTCGGTTACAACGACGCCAAGCTTCTTGCCATTCTCGGGCCCTGCGTCGGCGATCAGGGATACGAGTTGGTCGACGTGGCCAGCGAAGCGCCCTGGAAGGACCTTCGCTAACCAATTCTGGCTCAAGCTACGGCGCTTCCCACTGCCCCGTTTCTGCCGACTTCAGAACCGCATCCGTCACCAGATCGGTTTTGTGTGCATCGGCAAATGTCGGCGCCGCTGGAGTGCCGTCGAGACCGGCGATGAAGTCCGCCGCCTGATGCACAAAGCTCTCCGCATAACCAATTGAAAGCCCCGGCACCCACCAATTGCCCATATAGGGGTGGTCGCCGTCCGTGACATGTATAGAGCGCCAACCGCGTTCCGTGCCTTCGTCGCTATGATCGAAATACTGGAGCCGGTGAAGATCATGCAGGTCCCAGATGATCGAGCCGTTCTCACCATTGATCTCGAGCGTATAAAGGGCCTTGTGACCCCGCGCATAGCGAGTCGCCTCGAAGAGCGCCATCGAACCATTGCCGAACCGGGCCATGAAGGCACTTGCGTCGTCGATGCCGACCGCCTCAATCTTGCCGGTGAGGTTGTGCCGCCGCTCTTTGATGAAAGTCTCTGTCATGGCAGTAACCTTTTCGATACTGCCGTTCAGCCACATCGCAGTATCGATGCAATGCGCCAGCAGATCGCCAGTGACCCCCGATCCCGCCACCGCCTTGTCCAGACGCCAGAGCGCTTCGCCGCCTTGCGGCAAGTCGTCTGCAATCGTCCAGTCCTGAAGGAACTGCGCTCGGTAGTGGAAGATCCGCCCCAGTCTGCCGGATTCAATCAGGTTCTTGGCGTGAGTTACCGCCGGAATGCGCCGGTAATTGTACCAGACCATATTGGGCACACCTGCCTTTTCCACCGCCGCCACCATCTCGGCCGACTCCACAGCAGTCCGCCCAAGCGGTTTCTCACACATCACCATCTTGCCCGCTTCAGCCGCAGCGATGGCGATGTCGTGATGCATGTCGTTTGGCGCGGCGATATCGATCAGGTCGATGTCGTCTCGCGCAACCAGCGCTTGCCAATCGGTCTCGACACTGCCGTAGCCCCACTGATCCGCAAACGCCTGAGCCCGTTCCTTGTTGCGCGCGCAGACCGCCGTAAGTTCCGGCTCATAGCCGAGATCAAAGAAACGAGGCGCTTGAGTGAATGCGTTCGAATGCGTGCGCCCCATGAACCCATAGCCGACCATGCCGACCCTTAGCTTTTTCTTGCTCATCTCATTCACTCCACCCATGGGCGTCTCGCACCTTGATCATGGTGGCGAGGATATCGTTCCAGGTCTGCTGATCCTCCAGCACCGCGTTGGGGAACATGCAGCCGTCCCAGCAGATATGCCGCATCGCTTTCGTGGGCGTGCCGTCCGCATTGTTCAGCCAGAAGCCGGAATGCTTGACTACATCGAGCTTCCCGTTCGGATCGGTTGCCATGCAATGCCGGCCGGTCTTGTCGTGGCTGCCGCTTCCATGAACCGTGCCGTCATTTTGCGCGACGTGGAAATCGATGGTCCAAGGGCGAAGCGCGTCGGTTATTGTACCGAGCGCATCGTCAAGGGCCGCTTGGTCGTCAAGTTGGTCGGCGGAAATCAGTGCGTGCTCAGGCGCGTTGTACCCCATAGCGTAAAGCATGGTGTGGGCCAGGTCCGCTTGGAAGCCCAGAACGTCCGGTCGATCCACTGCTTCGAACAACTCCACCATGTGCTTCCAGGAATGCATACCACCCCAGCATATCTCGCCTTCGGCGGCCAGCCGTTCGCCGTGATCCGCGGCAATGTCGCAGGCCTGGCGGAACGTCTCTGCCATCTTGGCGGTATTGCCCGCCGGGTCCTCGGCCCATTCGCTGACACCGGTCGCCGTGTCGATACGCACAACACCGCCTTGCCGCACACCTAGGTCGCGGAGCCGCCCCATGATCTTGCAGGCTTTCTCGACGGCTGCCAGAAATGCGGTGCGCCCCTCACCCTCGTCCATAGCAGAACCGCCGCCAACGGGCGGCCAGACCGGCGCGACCGCGGACCCAATCGAGAGCCCGCGACCGCCCACATTGTCAGCCAGCGCCTTGATCCCGTCATCGTCGACATCGATCGATGTATGCGGGTCAGCCAAAAACAGATCCACGCCGTCAAACTTGGTGCCGTCAACCTCGGCAGCCGCAGTCATATCCAGCATCTTGTCGAGCGCAATCGGAGGTTCTTCTTCGCCCTTGCCGACAAGCCCCGGCCACATCGCATTGTGTAGTTTTGGGAAAGCGTTCCCGTCCATTGCATCCTCCCGCTGTTGCATTATTTCAACGTCATGCTTTCGGGTTGAGGCCGCAAAAGCAATCTTTTTTTGACGTACGCCCCTCAGATCTTGCTTTCACGATGTTAAATCGAGGTCTATGCTGCTCTCCATCGGCAACGGGGGACACTCTTATGAAAATCGGATTCTGCATGCTCCTTTGGACGACCTCCCTGGGGGAAGAACACAAGAGGCTCCTGGAGGATATAAAGGCGACTGGCTACGACGGTGTCGAGGTTCCGATCTTTGCCGGGACGCCGGATGATTATGCCAGAACCGGCGCGATGCTGGATGCCCTGGACCTCGGCCGGACGGCAATCTCGGTCATTCCTACGCCGGACATGAATATCCTCAGCGAGGATAAGGCCGACCGCAAACGCGGCGAGGATTATCTGAAATGGCTGGTCGATTGCGCAGCGGCTCTTGGGGCGGAAGGTATCGGAGGTCCCTTGCACCAGACACTCGGACACTTCTCTGGTGAAGGCCCCAGCGAAGCGGAATTCGAGCGCGCACGGGAAGTACACCGTATTGTCGGTGATCACGCGGCAGCCAATGGGCAAGTGATCGCTCTTGAAGCGGTGAACCGGTTTGAAACCTACTTCGCCAACACGATGGGTGATCTTTGCGCCTACACACGCAGCCTCAATCATCCGGCCATCAAGACAATGTACGACACGTTCCACGCAAACCTTGAGGAGCAGGACCCTGTGGATGCCTTCGCCCGCAATGCCAGGGACGTTGTTCATATCCACATCTCCGAAAATGATCGCGGCGTGCCAGGGCGCGGCCATGTTCCTTGGGCTGAGACATTCAAGGCCATCAAAGCCAGTGGCTATGACCGTTGGCTTACGATTGAGGCCTTTGGACGGGGACTGCCCGAGTTGGCCGCAGCCACACGGGTCTGGCGGGATTTTGCGGAATCGCCAGAAGCCTATTATCGCGACGGATATGACTGCATTCGAAACGGATGGGACGCGGCATGAGTAACTTCGATGGACATACGGCAATCGTTACTGGCGGCGCTCAGGGAATCGGAGGGGCGGTCGCAACCGAGTTGCGGAGCCGTGGCGCACGCCTCGTGATATGGGACACGGATATTGCGCTGGCAGAAGAAAAAGCCAGGGAACTTAGCGGCGACACTCTAGCCATCAACGTGGACATCAGCGATTGGGACAGTGTTGGCGCGGCCTGCGCGAGGACGTTGGAGGCAACTGGGCGAATCGATGTTGTTGTCAATTCTGCGGGCGTCGCCGGACCGAACGCAACTGTCGAGAACTACCCTGTCGACGTTTTCGCCGACATAATGCGGATCAACATGTTGGGCACTTTCCATGTTAACAAGGCCGTGGTTCCAACAATGCGCGCGCAAAACTATGGAAGGATCGTGAATATCGCGTCGGTGGCCGGCAAGGAAGGCAATCCCAACGCCAGCGCTTACTCTGCGTCGAAGGCTGCCGTGATCGGCTTTACCAAATCGCTGGGAAAAGAGCTTGCCGACATGGACATTGCCGTGAACTGCGTCACACCCGCCGCCGCCCGCACCCGCATCTTCGATCAGATGAAACAGGAACACATCGACTACATGCTCTCAAAGATCCCCCGTGGGCGCTTTCTCGAAGTCGATGAAGCCGCTGCGATGATTGTCTGGCTCTGCTCGAAAGAGAACTCGTTCACGACATCAGGCGTTTTCGATCTGTCAGGGGGACGGGCAACCTATTGATCGATCCGCGGTCTCAGATGTCCAGGCGATAGAATGCGACGGCGGTTTCACCGAACACCTTCGCTTTATCCGCCACGGACAAATGCGCGGTGAGGGCCTGTGCCGCAGTGTGCCACGCATCGTATTCACCGCGCAACCTACAGACTGGCCAGTCAGACCCCCACATGACGCGATTGAGCCCAAAGGCTTGTAAAACGTGGTCTGTATAAGGGCGCAAGGTATCCGCCGACCAGTCTTCGCTAGCCTCCGTAATGATCCCTGAGAGCTTGCAGAACGCGCCGGTCTCCACGGCGATGCGCGTCATCCGCTCAGCCCAATGCGCAAAGCGCGCCTCGGTGTGCGCGCCGATCTGGGGCTTCATGCAATGGTCCACGACCACCCGCATCTTGGGATAGCGGGAAAAGACCGTCAGGAAATTGTCGAGGTGTTGCGGAAAGCCCAAGGCATCGAAGGCAAGGTCCAGATCAGTCACCGCATCATAGGCCCACTGCACATCGTCCCGAAGCATCCAGTCGACATTGGGTATGTCCTGGATCATCGGCCGCACGCCCTTGAACTTGGGGTGTCGTGCAAGCCGCTCAAGCTGCGCCCGGTGGTCCTTGTTCTCGAAATCTATCCAACCCACGACACCGGCGACACTGGGCGTCGCGTCGGCGATCCCGAGCATGTACTCGGTCTCCTCGATGCTTTCTGCGGCCTGGACGAGCACGGTGTGGTCAATACCGACCGCTTCGCGAGAATGCTGCAAATCCCCGGGGCCGTAGACCCGGGTCAGGATCGGGTGATCCGGCGGCATCCAACTGTAATCCCCTCGCGCGGGGTTCCAGTAGTGTTGGTGTGCATCGACAAGGGGCATGGCAGGTCTCACGGGGTTGGCGCATTTGTCAGCAATAGGCCGTCCGACATCAGGTCGGCCCAAAGTGCGGTCGGCATGACTGCGTTGGCGGGTTCAAGGTTCGAGGTCATCTTGGTCAGTGCCTTCCTGCCCGGGATCTCCGAAAAAACGGCGGGTGGCACGCCGGAAACTGAAACGCAGCGTTGACGAGGCGCACACCATGGTGCTGACACACCGGGTCGATCCAGTGCACCGGGTCGAGGATCTAGGCCGGCTCGGGATCGTAATTGTAATGCGCCCCCTTCGCGCGGACCGGTCGCCAAATGCCCGAGTTGAAGGGGCGGCTGATGACAATCCCGACGCCGCGTTCTACACATTTGGGAAGGAAGGGCGTCAACGCCTCTTGCTCGAGCAGGGTGTAACGCCCGGCAAGAAGGATGATGTCCCGGTCGCCATGATCGACCAGCCATTCGGCAGGTCACCATTCCTTCAGTCCGTGCCCCAAACCCGGCAGTGACCCACTGCTCTCTCAACTCCACGAGAGCCTTTTGGCCGCCACCAAGAACGGCGCGAAGGTGTTGTTCCATGGAATCCTGCAATCCGTCGGTATAGGTGTCGATATCGTGGCCATAGAGAATGGCAATCCGATCCAGCCCCATCCGCTCAAGCGAGGTCTCGACCGAACGCATCACACCGTCATAACTGTAGACGTAGAACTCGCGGCGGCAGGGTCCGTCGAACCACTTTCGGATTCCGGCCCGGTCTTCCACGCCGCACTCGTCCAGAAGTTGCCCCACCTTGGTCGAGACGACTATTACATCGCGCGGCTTGCCGCGGAAAAAGCCTTTCAAGCGGTTCTCCGTCAGACTCAGACAGTAAAGCGGCGCAATGTCGAAATAGCGAAAACCTTTCTCCCCGGCCAATTCCAAGATGCTCCGGGCGTCCTGTACGTCGACGGGCCGATAGAGATTGGCCATGGGTGCTGTTCCAAAGCCAATCTCCGTCAAGGCGACACCGCAGTCGCCAATGCGATCGAAATGGCGCGTTTTCAAAGTTGGCCTCCCTGCCCGAGTGACCGATCCCTTGCGATGCGTTGGCTGGTACCGGGCTGCAATACGTCCAACATTCCGTTAATCCCGCAGTATGCGGGGCTTTGGACATTATGCAAGCGTCCGCTCGGCGCGGGGTAGCCATAAACATCTGGACTTGAGGTGCGTACCTCATATACTCAAGCTTAATCGCTATTCATCCTATCAGAGGTGGGCAGATTGCGCACTGCCAGCACACCGGCAGCTTGGGGGAGGACAGTATGGCACAATTCGTCAACGCCAAGGACGACATGGTCAAGGAAGCCATCGATGGGCTGCTTGCATGTTCGGGTGGGGCCCTGGCGCGGCTCGATGGTTATCCGCATATTAAGGTCGTTCACCGCACCGATTGGGATCGCTCCAAGGTGGCCCTGATCTCGGGCGGTGGCTCAGGCCATGAACCGGCCCACGCCGGTTTTGTCGGCCCCGGCATGCTAACCGCTGCGGTGTGTGGCGAGGTCTTCGCCTCGCCCTCGGTCGAAGCCGTGCTGGCGGGCATTCTCGCGGTCACCGGCGACGCGGGCTGTTTGCTAATAGTCAAGAACTACACCGGCGATCGTCTGAACTTCGGCCTGGCCGCAGAGCGCGCCCGTTCGCTTGGCCACCAGGTCGAGATGGTGGTCGTGGACGATGACGTAGCCCTCCCTGACCTGCCGCAACCTCGCGGCGTGGCCGGAACGCTGTTCGTCCACAAGATCACTGGTGCCATGGCCGAGGCCGGTGCATCCCTCGCGGACATCACCGCCGCCGCAAAACGCATCATCGCCAATGTCGCCTCCATCGGAAAGAGCCTCGATACCTGCACCATCCCGGGCTCCCCGAAGGAGGATCGCATCCCGACCGGCAAGGCCGAGCTTGGCCTCGGCATCCATGGCGAACCGGGCGTTGAGCAGGTTGATTTCGCTGGCGCCGCCGACGCGATGCAGATCATTCTCGACAAGCTCGTCCCTCACATGAAGGACGGGCCTTGCGTCGCCCTGATGAACAACCTCGGCTCGACTACGCCGCTCGAGATGTCGGTGCTCTGTCACGCGCTGTCTGAGGCCGGGGTGGCCACCCACATGATCGGCCCCGCCCCGATGATGACCTCGCTCGACATGCACGGCTTTTCCGTCTCGGTCCTGCCCGCATCGGCTGAAGATCTGGCCGCACTCGCCGCCCCTGTCCCGATGCCCGCTTGGCCGGGACTGGCGGAAATCGGACCTGTGGCCGTCGCGCCCATACCCGACGGACTCCTCCCGACCGCGCCAATCCCTTCGGCAAGCCCGAAGACCCGCGCGGTCATCGAGGCAGTTGCCGATCTCCTGATCGGCGCGGAAGCGACCCTAAACACGCTCGATGCAAAGTCTGGTGACGGCGACACTGGCAGTACGCTCGCCACCGCAGCGCGGGCGTTGAAAGGCAATCTCGACAAGATGCCGCTTGCCGACCTGACGCAGTTCTTCCCGGCGCTTGGCAATGAGCTCAGCCAGACCATGGGCGGCTCTTCTGGCGTGATCCTCGCGATCTATTTCAACGCGGCAGGTGATGCCTGCGCGCGCGGCGCATCGGTCCAGAAAGCCCTCAAAGAAGGGCTGAAACGAGTCTCTGAAGTGGGTGGTGCACAGATTGGGGATCGTACCATGGTCGACGCGCTGGCCCCGGCGCTTGATGCAATGTCGGGTGGCTTGGCCGCTGCCGCCGCTGCGGCCCGTACGGGTGCAGATAGCACGGCATCGATCCACAAGGCCAAGGCCGGACGCGCAGCTTATGTGCCATCCGAGAACCTCATAGGAAACAACGATCCGGGCGCGGAGGCTGTTGCGCTTCTGTTCGAAGGTCTGATTAAAGCGCTGGAGAGCGCAAACTGATAGAAGACGGCCTCACTATTATTCAGAAACCCACCGTGAATGACATTGCCCGCGTCGCTGGAGCGTCGCTTGCGACCGTTGACCGCGTATTGAATGCGAGGCCCGGCGTACGCGGCTTCACTATCGAGAAAGTCAACAAGGCGATCGCAGAGCTTGGCTATATCAGGGGCACACCTCGCAAGACAAGATTGGCGTGTACACGCACGGCTGCGGCTACGCAATGAACTCCGCAAAGGCTTTGTTGCAGGGACCAATGTCCATCGCCGCGATAACCGGTCTCCAAGTGATATCCTTCGACTACACGCCAGCTTCACATGTGAAGTGGACACAGATCACCGACGAAGTGGTTACAGTCTTCAAGGCATTGGCCGAGGAAGGTTTGTCAGGTGATGACATTCTGTTCTTCGGCGATTCCGCGGGGCGGTGGTTAGGTCGCAGGCTCTACCCTGAAAATGCGTGACCTCGGCATGGAGAGTGCTTGGCGATCAGATCAATTCTTGTCCTTATGATCTCGCATTGCGTGTGTTTTTTTTCCAAAATTCAAAGTCCGCTTTGGGCTCAACTCGGTCATCCGAGTATTTTGCTCAGATGACAACTATGCGCCGTTGAGCCGTCGTTCAGACAAGGAAAACCCAACTTTCAGCCTCTATGCCCACTCCCAACGGCCGCAATGTGCGCATCCGGCCCCGTAGATCCGGCACGCCGCCCACCCTTTTTTCAATCCGCTGCTTTTGACTTTCAAAGTGGCTCTTTTGTCTCTCGTTCCGGGAACGGAAAACGGTAATTTCTTCAGAATTATAATTTGAATTCAAAGCACTTACTGTTTCGCTCACTGAGCCACTAATACTCACCAAGTCACCGTACCCTACCCCTTGAATCTGCCACAATGCCGTATCGTGTGATGTCGACAGTCCAATACTCGGAGCGTCTGAGACATACTATCGACCTGGACATCATGTTTGCCTTTCGGAAAAGCTGCCACTTCCGCTTTAAGGGCCTCCAACCCATGCGCGGCCTTGAGCAGGCGCACAAATATCCGCTTGCGCCTTTGTCTGATTTACATTTCTGACGCGATATACAGAGGCGCGCGGCATTAAACTTTGTTTCGCGGCAACTCCCCAATTGAATACCGATCCGGGCCGTGCATGGGCTGCAATGCAACTAGATACCTTCCCTTAGATGCATGGCTCGGCGCATCTCGTTTTCGTTGAAAGTGCTTGAGAGAGCGCCGCAGTAAGTGCTGGCGATCTGATCGGCGATACTACGTAGCGCGGCCTGACTGAGACGAACATGAAAGCCGTCTTGCAACTGGTTTCCGACGCTAGAACGAAGCAGGAAGTTGAAAGCGCACAGAGAATTATTGTGCAGAATGGGTAAAACAAATCTGCCATCGCATTCGGATATTGCGCGGTGCAGGGCCGCGACAAACTCGTACGCAGACCAAGAACCGTTAGCATCTTTCAGCATAGACATGTCGTCAAACTCAGAAGGTCGTTCGAGTGGACGACGCGGGGTTCCATTTAGACTAAAGGCAACGTCAAACGGCGTTTCCGCGAGCCAAACAAGATATCTTTCGATGTACTCCAAGAGTTCGTTACTGCCGTGTCGGGCATGTAAGCTTTGATGGACTCTAATGATGATCGAAGAGAACAGCGTGAAGGTTTGCGTCAATTCGTAATCACGGCGCACGCTCGGGAGCATAGACCACATGCGTTCGACAACGGTAAACTCCAATTGCGCCGGCGTCATGTCGAATTCTCCTTTTGGATCTGATCAAGGCGACACTCAGTACCGCTATGCTTACCTCATGTTGTGGCGTCACTCAGACCAGCTTTAGCGGCTGTGAAGAGTTCGGATCGGAACGCTCGCAAGCGATCAGCCAATAAAATGGACTTTGCAATTATCGACTTCGCGTCGCTGATAGTGTGGACAAGTTGAATAGATATTAGGTTTTGTTTTTTTCGTGACGAAAGCAAACAAGAGAAGTCACAAACCGCAGGAATCAGAAGGTGCCCATCCACCGTATTTCCGCCGCGTGCGAGCTCGAACAGCCCAGCTTTTACCGCCAGTACCCGAGAGATCGCCACCATGTCGTCAGGAATTTTAGCAAACTTTCGCGAAGCATATGGGTTTCGAAGAGAGGTTTTCATTCTGGTTAGTACCGAGATAGCGCCTATTGGAAGGGTAACCGCGATTGCTTTGGCATTCAATTCATCCATGACACCCCGCGGGCATCACTTTGGACCTGAAAGAGTGTCCATTCTGAGCTCAACTGAGTCGTTTGACTATTTTTCCCTTGTGGCTGGTGAATGCTGCCGAATGGTCGTTTATCAAAGAAAACCGAATTCGGTCTTGAATATCCGCCTCGCGAGACTTCAGACGCTAGCCAAGAATTCGACAATTGCCAGCTTGCAGACAAAGCAGCCATTCGCTGTACAGCGGTGTCGCGAATGCGCTCGAACGTTGGCGAGCTCACCATATTTCTTTGTGGAGACCACCAATTTCTTCTTTTGTCGGAACACGAGGGTTGTTGTTCGGCGATCCTGTTTCAAGAGCTTGCTGCGCCATTATCTCCAACATGGCCTCATCGGCGTCATGCCCCAACGCTCTCGGTGACGGCACCGCCAGATCGGTGTTCAGGCTGCGTAATCCGTCGACCAATTTGGCGCAAGCGGTGGCATCTGTATCCCCATCTTCGGCCGTGTCCATAATCCGCGCGCAGGCCGAATAGCGTGCAGGTGCAGCAGCTACTGAAAAAGATGTTACGGTCGGCAAAAGCATTGCATTTGAAAGTCCATGGGCCACATGAAAGTGGGCGCCTATCGGACGGCTCATTCCGTGCACCAAAGCGACTGAAGCGTTGGAAAATGCCATTCCCGCCTGAGCCGCCGACAGTGCAAAGGCAAAGGCATCGGTATAGGGAAAGGCACGGCGGCTGACATAGGCTTCAATTGCGTGGGTCAGACTATCGACCGCTGTGTTGGCTGTGATTCTTGCAGGTTTTGTCAGGCTGAAGTTCCAGTCGATGATTGCCGCTGTCGCGACGCAGGCTAGCCCTGAAAGGTAATAATTCTCCGGGCTCTCGGTGTCCGTGATGACACACCAACGCGTTAACACAGAACCGGTGCCACCCGTTGTAGGTATTAAGATGATGGGCACGCCGCAGCGGTCGATTTGAGCAGGCTCTTTATAATCCCGCACATGCTCCGAGTTCACGCTCATGAACGAAACCGCCTTCGCCGTTTCCATAGGATTGCCGCCCCCAAAATCGACTACACAGTCGTAGTCACCCGACTGTAGGGCGGCGAGCCCGGCGTCGACGCACACATCTGTCGGGTCTTCAACGACCTGATCAAAGAGACCCCACACCATGCCTGCGCCGTCCAAAACATCGGTAAGTGTCGACAGATGCAAGTTCGACACCTTGGCGTCGGTAATTATCAACGGTCGCAACAACCCCAGTTGTTCAAGAACCTCTGCAGTTTCTTTGGCCGCGCCGCCAATCCGAATAATGCGAGGCGATTGCACTCGCCCGAGGGTACCGGTGACCATAAGAAGCTCCCCTGTAACCAAAGAAACCTGAGCGTTCAAAGCGAACAAGAAAATTCGAGGCCGGGCAACGGCCATTCCTCCTTACGCATTCAGACCAAATTCTCCGACCTATTGCGCAATAGCCGGTTCAAAAAAGAAAGTTCATGATCGGGTTCGTGGCGGCTCAGCGTTATAGCGCGATAAATCTCGTTCAGCTGACTGTTTAAGAACGATTACAAGACCTTAATGCTGACAATGCCAACAATTGCCTTGCGGACGAAACGGTCGTCGCCGACGAAGCGAAACCAGCCACTACTTCGACTTCAGAAAATAGATGCGCGGAGTTCCGAAGTTGTCTCACCCCGCGCAACACTCAATCGAGTGTATTCTTATAAATCACCCCGTCCTTCATGATGAGGTCGATGTTGTTTGTGTAATCGACGAGCAATTCAACGTCGTCGACAGGGTTACCCTTCACAAGAAGAAGATCGGCGTAAGCGCCTTCCGAAATTACACCCAAGGGGCCATCTTGGTAGGGATTGAGCGGGCCAGAAAGTGCCAAAAGTTCGGCTGTCTTCGAGGTCGCTTGCTGCAGGATTTCGTGGCTGCTCCAGACTTCAAGACGGTACTTGAACTCATCGTTCTGCTTGGTCAACGCAACAGGATCACCGATGATATCCGTTGAGAACGCAACGTTCTCGATCCCAAAGTCCTTTATCAGTTGCATTTGTTTTCTCGCACCGGCCTGCACGCTTAGGAATTTTGCACCAGCACTCGGCCCCAATGCCGTGACGACCGCCTGCTCTTCCAAACCCAAGAGCGAATAGAAAGGCACAATCCACGCATCCGCATCCTTGATGGCCTGAGCACCGACTTCTGTCATCAGTTGTCCGTGTTCGATACTGATGACGCCTGCCTCAATCGAGCGCACGATGGATGCGTCTGTGTAGGCGTGCACCATCACGTAGGTTCCCCAATCAGCCGCCGCCCGAACAGATGCCTCCAACTCTTCGGGCAATCCTTGCACCGTATGCAGGGGATCAACGCTGGAGGATACGCCACCTCCAGCCATGACTTTGATCTGCACCGCACCAAGGCGCAGGGCCTCGCGTGTCGCACGAAGTGTTTCAGGCACACCATCTGCCAAAAACTCTACGTGCTGATTGAAGAAAGATGGATGTGCACCCATGAAATTTGGGTGCGGTTCGGTGTAAAGCCGGTGCTCGCCATGTCCGGAGGTTTGTGAAATAACCGGTCCCGATGCATAAATTCGCGGTCCGACTGCTTTGCCACGTTCAATCGCCTTATGCAGTCCAATCGCGGGGCCACCGGCATCGCGGACAGTAGTAAAACCACGCAGAAGCATCTTTTCTGCTTCAATGGTTGAGACTGCGCCCCAATACATCCAATCGAAGTTGTCCCTCA
The DNA here is from genome assembly GCF_059612885.1 of Ruegeria sp. YKSD179. NCBI lineage: Bacteria > Pseudomonadati > Pseudomonadota > Alphaproteobacteria > Rhodobacterales > Roseobacteraceae > Ruegeria > Ruegeria sp. YKSD179. The sequence goes on from NZ_JBXWRL010000028.1 coordinate 41,872, forward strand.
GATCGGCGAGCGGCTCCGTGATCGTCATGTGGACATGCGCGTCGATCAGGCCGGGCATCAGCGTTCGACCGCCGCCGTCGATGATCCGCGCATTTGCGACCGCAAGCGGCTCAGCGGATACCTCCGCGATGAGGTTGTCCACAACAAGAACGTTGGCATTCTCGATCCGCTGTTCATTGACACCATCGAAGACGTGGACGTTCGTGAAAAGGATCGGAAAGTCTTCTTCTTGCGCAACGCCTTGTGACGCCGAAAGTCCCACAATGACAAACGCCGAGGCGGCCGCAACGGTCTTGAGTGATGCAGATGGATGGAATTGGACGCCCATCAATATATCTCCCTGATTTGTAAATTCTGACCTTGAATGTAGGTTAGCAGGAAGTAGAGAATTCACGTGTTGTCATTTTTGGACAATTCCGAATTTCTCAGTCCAGTAAGGATAACTCATTGAACAAATCCAAGACCGCACTAACGACGCTTCCTGTGATGCAGTCGAAGTTTCTGGCCGAGGTCATTGACCGAGCCTGTAAGTTGGGTGCGGATCGCAATCAAATATTGAAGGGGTGTTTGCTGCGACCGACAGTCTTTGATGAGCCGAGCCAATCCATTCCGAGCGCCTGCGTTTATCTAGCCTCGACGCAGGCAGCGGTTCTGTCGGGAAATCCTTACCATTGCGCGGAGATCGGACGAGAGTATGAGTGGAGCATCGGCTTCGTGCCTCCGACCACCATGAGCAACACGCCCAGCTTGGGTGATCTGCTGGTGGCCTGGATGCATTTTGTTGAGACAGTACAAGTCTCGATGCGCTACCAGCTCATAGTTGATGCAGAGCGCGCCAATTTGGTCGGCAGACGCTTCCTCAAGGCGTCGCAACCGCCCGGGCAAGCCGACGCTTGGGATGTTGTTGCATGGTCGGAAATGCTGAAAACGAGATTAGGAACAGTTTGGGATCAAAGCGACGTTGAAATTCATGTGTTTGATCCTCGCGCTATCCCAGAAGAATTGGTGCCGTCATCCAATGTGAAGAAAGGCGATGCTTGGGGGCTGAGGATGTCATTCCCAGCAGCTTGGCTTATGCAACAATCCCCGTTTCCCAGAAACACTGAGCCGGATAATACTTCCATGCAGCAACAACCTCTGGACTTGGTTGCGCTGTTTCGGGTGTTTGACTATTCTGATTGGCCTGGTTTGGACGGGCTAGCCGAGTTCGCGGGGACGCATCCGAAGGCGCTGCAGAGAGAACTCGCCCAACACGGCACCAACGGCGCGGAACTCATTGATCGCGCAAAGGAGCATCTCGCTGATCTTTGGCTGAAAGAAGATACGCGCTCCATCACCCAAATTGGACGCGACCTCGGTTACAAGAATGCCAGTGCATTTACGCGTGCCTGTCATCGCTGGTTTGACACCTCTCCTGAGAAACTGAGGCGGCGGTATGCTCCAGTGGCGCAGGAGCAGTTTGCACCTTTCTGAACTGGTTACTTAGGGTTCAACTCGGACACCTGTGTCATTTGGTCTGGTGTCCGGTTCCACACAGCGGGCAGACATTGAGGCCGTTCGGGGTGATCTAGTTATTGAGTTCTCACCCATGTCCGTTAGCATTAATGAAATACAAATAACATCAGAAACTTAATTCAAAGAATGATTGGCAATGAAACGTAACACAATTTATTCTATAAATTACAGATTGATTAAAGGAAGTTATCTGTCGATCCCGAACTAGCTGCGAAATTCTTTCGCGCCAAGAACGACTCAAAGACGCCGGACGATTTCACTTGGGAAATTAAGGAAAGAGTTTTTTGTATTCTTAACAAAAATCCATTGAGTGGCTCAGCACCGGTCACAGAGTGGGAATAGTCACAATTTCGAAAACTTTTGTATGTGTATTTTTTTAGCCACAAAAAATAGAAATTTATTAAAAGCTTTGCTTTGCCCCATTTTTGACTATAATTTTAGGCAAATATAAAACAACAGCGGTTAGTACAGCAAAAGGGAAAACCATGAAAGCGCGTCTGCCAAGCTATTTTTCATTTAATCAAGCAAATGACTTGGTGAGAATTGGAAGGCAGAACGATGGAGGTTATCTGGTTTCAATGTCAGATATTGAAAAATCCGATTTATTAATTGGGTTAGGAATTTGTGATGACTGGAGCTTTGAAAATGATTTCATAAAACATAAAGATGTTGAAGTCATTGCCTACGACGCTTCCGTAAATTTTCGCTTTTGGCTCAAGCGCGTATTGGTCGAGACTATAAAAAACCCATTTAGCCTTTATGGCGTAAAAAAAGTGATTTCATATAGGAAGTTTTTTCAAGGAAAGCGTAGGCACATAAAGAAGTTTGTTGGGCTATCAACACTTAATGAATCTCATTGCACATTTTTGGAAGTTTTAAATGAGGCAGGTAATAAAAACGTTTTTCTAAAAATTGATGTTGAAGGCTCCGAGTACCGGTTTTTGAGTGACATCTTGAATAATGAAGATAGAGTTACCGGTATGGTGATAGAGCTGCATGATTGCGACATTCATCTGGATGAAATTGAAGAATTTATAAGAAAATGTGGACTAAGTTTAGTTCATATACACGCAAATAATTACGCCCCGATTAGATTGGATGACAATTTACCATTAGTTCTCGAGCTAACTTTTAGTAAACACGCAGAACTTTCAAACTCTTGCACGTTGCCTCACAAATTAGATATGCCAAACAATAAAAATTCGCCAGAATACGAACTGCTAATAAGTGATAATATCTGATTCAGTTCGAAGTGGTCATTTAAATATTTTGTTGGTTCTCTAATTTAAAGACAGAATTTTTTATTTATCAAGTCACCGTAACACCCAGTACTTTTTTACGCAATTCAGAATTTGGCTTAGTAGTTAAAAGAAACATATTGAAAAACTATTGCGCGATAGAAAACAAAACTGATACTGTTTAATTTTCAGAAGAGTTGCACATGCGGCTACGCAACGAGCTTGCAAATGGTAAGGGATTATTTGCACCTACTCATGCAGAAACAATACATTGCACATACTCCTGATGACATCAAAGTCCGGTGGTTTGTAGGTCACTGGCAGGTATACCCTAAAAATCCACACCAAATATGGACAAACTCGCCAAGCAATTTATCGGTTCCGCGTCGGTACGGCCGCAAAGGATATGACAAAACAGGCAGTATCACGCACCAAAGCGGGCTACCGAGGCTAATCTATGCGTCGGCCAATTCAACAACGTCTGACAATTCGACGGCAACATCTTCTGTGCCCCAGTCTGTCGCGTCGAAGGTTTCGGATGCGACGACCTTTAGATCAGTGTCGACTTGAAACTTCCCCTTTACGTTCGGAAGTCCGAAGTCGTCGTTCTTTTGAACCTCAGCCAAGCCAATCTCGCGAGCCCTTTCTGGGCTGCTAGCTTCGACTTCAAGGATGGCTATGCAATCAACTGACAAGACTGCGCGGTAGTAAACTGGAACTGAGTATTTTTGCATCTTGATTACCTTTGAACTGAACCGAAGGTTCCGCACCCCTGCATGTTCTGTAATCTTGTATGGGCATAAAATTAGCTGACCGAGCCGCTAAACAAAAGCCTTTTTAAGCCAACCCAAAGATCAATGGATTTTTGAATTTACGGACGATGCCGCCATTCGTTGCGCTACAGGAACCGCAAGTCGTTTCAACCACGGCAATCTTCATTTTAACCTGAAATCCCAGCCGGGCGCATTCGCGCTTGAATCAGATCAGCATCGCGGTGGCAGTCGCGATTCTTCATAAACGAGCTCCTGTATCGGCCAACTTAGGCGTCGGACCATCTGGCGAAAAGTTCACGCTTCGCTGAGGCATATTCCACCCTGCTCGATCACAGCCATTTCCGCGTAACATTGGGCTTCGTTTTTGGGACCAAAGGCGAGTGACCGCTTTGCGAACTAAGCGGACCGTGTTTGCTGTCCAACAAGTAACTGCTTTGGACAGCAAGTACCGTACCGATATAGGTCAGTACATTGTCTGGCGGTACTCTCGCTCCAGATTTTCGTCCAACCTAAGTTGCTCCTCGGGATCGGAAGGCGCGACAGATGTTTGATCCAGTATGATCTTCATTAAAGAAGGAACGTCCTCACGATTCTGATGCTGACTTGGATCCCAAAGGTTTGATCGGCGAAGGGCTTTCGCACAATGAATAAAAACTTCATCAACATGCACCGCGATGGCAATTTGGGGAACACGTCCATTTACGGCCATCGTGGAAAGCAGGTCGGGATCACGCGTGAGTTCCGCGTGACCATTTACCCGCATAGTGTCATCAAATCCGGGCACTAAGAATAGCAGGCCAACTTTGGAATTGGTCAGAATATTTGAAAGCGTATCTAGCCGATTGTTACCCGGTCTGTCGGGGATCAAGAGGGTCTTGTCATCCTATATCTTTACGAATCCGCGGGGATCACCTCTGGGACTTACGTCTGCGGACCCATCCGGTGATTGCGTTCCGATGCAAACAAATGGAGATCTTTCAATAAACACCCGAGCGTGATCATCGATATGTTTTAAACACTTTTTGACAGCAATTTCCTGCGTTGCTGAGAATTGCGACCTCAGATCACTTTCACTACGAACTAGGAAGGCAGTATTGAGTTTTCTGTTTTTGGGCATCTTACCTCCAAATACTGCTCAGATAAAAACCAGGGAACAATGTGTTTCGGTGAAAAGCTTAAGGTGCGAGTGGGCAAGGAGGCAAGTTGCAGGACCGGTCAAATTGGGCTCGATGCGTTCATCCTCGCAATTTTGTCAGATGTCCGCTCAAGGGTGAATAGCAGACCTAGGTTTTCAAAGCGCCAAGGTCTACTCTTAGAACAAAGCGACCGTCTACTGCAGTGCGGTCCTTCCAATCCAACGACAGGGCTATCACTTCGAAATATCGATTATTGACCGCAAACGGCGAGTACCAGATTCTTAGATCTGGTCTTCTTCGAAAGGCCTTAATCTTTTTCTTGGCAATATTTGGCCCCCGGACTAACGGGGGACTTCAATTTCGCCCGATGCACGGTACCAACTAGGGAAGTAGTACCGTGTCGATTGCGTGGATTACGCCGTTGGAAGCTGTAATATCAGGAGAAATGACGTTTGCTCCATTAATTTTTACGCCGTCGGTTCCATCAGCTGTCAAGGAGCCACCCTGAGCGGTTGTAAGCGAACCCTTCTGCCCGGCCAGAGAACTTGAGGGGAAGTTACCGGGAACGACGTGATACGTTAGGACAGAAACAAGCTGGTCCTTGTTTTCCGGTTTCAAAAGGTCATCAACAGTACCGGCTGGAAGGGCAGCAAAGGCTTCATTGGTCGGAGCAAATACTGTAAATGGACCGTCACCTTGCAATGTTTCCACCAATCCTGCAGCTGAAACAGCCGCCACAAGTGTTGAGAACTGGTCGCTGGACGAGGCTACATCGACGATATCATCCCCTCCGGTGGAGCATCCTGCAACAAGGGCCATCAGGCCCGCTGCAACGGTTGATTTCAGAACAAATCTACGATTCATGGGTGTTTCTCCTTTTATTCTCGAGTCGGTCCTACGAACCGATTCAGCCAGTAGATATCATTTCCGCGGCTAAACCATTTTTTACGGCACACTATAGGCCCGGTTGCCAAACAACGATCTTTTGGTTCTTGGTTTAACCCAATCAAGATTCGGACAGTCCTAGTTTTATGGTTTGTGTCTGAATTTCTGACGTGGAACTGTTTCGCTATGGGTAACATTGAAGACGCAAATTGTTGTTTTGTCCACTAAGACGATTCCAAATTCGCAGTAAATTCGACAAAATCCCAATTTCGTTTCCCCCATTTTAAACAAGCGCTAATTTGTTCTGGAAACGTTGTAATGAGTTTTGTGTTTTGACTGAGTGTTAGGGTGTTTGAGTTTCACACCCAACACCCCTCAAAAAGCCCCACGCCTCCTGTCCCACCCAAGCGAAGGCGTGGGGTTTTTATATTCAACGTTGACCGAGGCATCATCAGTTGAACATTTGCTTTGCGCAAATGACCCCGAACAATCCCACACATCTAAATTGCAAGCCAGAACAGCAGCGGGATTATCTTTCCATGAACAGTTTGCAGTATCAGTGGGCGTCGTTGCTTGAGTGGTTGGCGACGAATGGTGCGAAAGCACCTGCGCTTTCATTGCGTAGGGAACCACAATTGAATGGACTGCTCTGGAACATATAAAACCCGTGCTGCCAATTTTACAGGGGACAAGGCAACACGGGCTGTCTGCGGTAGTAACCGAACACATAGAGCCACTGGACCAGAAAAAAAGTCCGCGTTACCGAAGGACGGTTAAAAGCGGGTTCAAGTTGACAGTGCCGCCGATAGCGGCATGGGAAATGTCACATTTGGAGTGTGACTTTGGTCAGTTAGTTTAATCAGGTGATTAGACCAACACGTATTTTGGGCAATTCCCCAACACTGTGCGGTCAATCTAAAAACACGGCGTCATCCCTGCCCAATGCCGTGCATGCGGCCAGTAGCCATGGGTAATGTGTGCAGCGTTCACCAGCCTGATGACGCATAGATTTGGCAGGTATTCAAAAGACTTTGTCGTCTGAGAGCAAGCCGAACAAACGAAGGGCCAATAACTGGGGCCTGAACACGTTGAATTATATCGGATTTCCCGTGGGACGGTAACGCAACCTCAACAAGTGATGCCCCCGCCCGTTGAGATAGCCCACGGGAAAGGGTGTCGGGTCAGTTATTAAATGCACTGAATCCGGCACCCGCCAAAGCACCTGCTTCGGTTTCTCTGAAATGCGATCAACGTTTTCCTTTTCCAGCCGCACAAAGTTATTGATCGCCTTCCGCGTTTCTGCTCATTTTTTGACTGCATCCCATTCTTGTAAGCTGGATTAACTTTTTCTAAGTGGGCAGGACCTACTCTGGCAAACCCGTTGTAAACTAATGGCAACTTTGTCTGCAGAGCAGACCTTGGTGTTTCGAAACGCTAGGTCTAGTACCCGTTCCTTAGCGGACATTTGACAAAATCTATTGGAAGCCTGCGTTGAGCCCAAAACTGTCAGCCAAACAATATTCCTCGTTCTGAGAGCAGTTCGTCTATAGTTTCTAAGTTGAGGAAACCTTTATGGGAAAGTGGCTTATGCAAAAATGTGTAAAACTACGCCCCGGCGACACATATTCTGGCAAACAAGGCTTTAATTATTTCGAAGGAATCGCAAAGGAAACCGTCGGCAGTAATAAAATATGCATGCACCTACTAACAGTTCCACCGGGTGGACGAGCTAAAGCCCATAAACACGAATTCCACGAAACCGCTATTTATGTCATTTCCGGCTCGGCAAAGATGTATTGGGGCGAAAAGTTGGAGCACGTGATGGAAACAAATGCAGGGGACCTAATCTACATACCCGCCGGCGCTCCGCATCTACCTTTCAACGATGGCGCAGAGCCAGCCGTGGCGGTTATTGCGCGTACTGATCCGAATGAGCAGGAAAGCGTCGTACTGCTACCAGAACTTGAAAAACTGGTGCCTAATTAATGCAATCTTTCTTCTTAATTGAGCTTGATCACATTCCTGTCCGCACGTCGGCTTTTCAATCAGTACGCGACCGCCTCACCGGTGGGATCGAAGGTTCAAAGCCCTAAGCCACAACTGCCGTCCACGGCTCACGCTATCACATCGAACAAAAGTTATAGTCATCAATTATGATTGAATTATCAGAGGATTTCCAGCGAACCGTGCTGACCTCTCACCCAACTGCCTGGTGACAAATATGACGAGTGCGGGCGAAAGATCATGCTTGTATTTCCCTATATGTGGATCATGTCCCTGAATACATACTTGGGAATGTCATCTCGTTTGAGTTCTATTTCCGCCAACTCATGGTCCGAAAGATTGTTTAGCCTTTCAAGTTCAGCGGCGCGAGACTGGACCATCAAGTACGCGTTGAAACCTTGGCCTAGCTTCACAAAGAGGTCATCAAGGGTTCGCATCAGGCGGTCAGTGTTGGGTTTATTATTTGTGGCTGCGACAGAGTAATCAGTCATTTGGAAACCTTTCCATAGTTGAACTAGGTTTCCTCCCATGTTGAAATGGTAGCTTTGCTGCGGTGCAGAATCTTGTGTTTTGGGCCACGTGGGGAATACGTTTAAACCAACAGCAGCGAAGCCATAACTTTCAATGCCCCATAAAACAGTCACCATTTAACGACCGGGAAGAATAGCGGCTTTGTCCACACGGCAGTCGTTCATACCACGTGCAGCCAAGGTTCGTATCGAGTGTTTACGAGACCTTCACCGTTCTTGGTTGCTTTGCTCGCGCAGCAAGTTGCCATGCGCGCAAACCGGTGATTAAATTCCGTTAAGTCAAAGGCGCCGATGCGAAATTTTGCGCACATTTCAATTTGCGTCTTACGGTTTTCTATCTATCAGCCAGTAAGTTACGCCCAACGCAAGGCCAATCGCTGCGTAACCAAGAAAGTATTGGGGCTCCAAATTTTTGTCGTCAAGTGTGATGATTTTTCGAGCTACCGCCATTAAGGCTGTCGCGACAACAAGCTTGATGTGGATGACGTCGGCAGTCAAATAGAGAGTAATATTTGTATAAATCTCTATCGCGATAAGAACGACCAGCACAGCACTGAAAACCGCGAGAAGATCGCTGACCTCTAAGATATAAACAGGTGGTTCCAACAACTTCTGAAATGTTGTGAAACCAGCGTCAATAATAGCCAGCAGGATGATGCCGAGCATTAGCACTGACAATGCCCTAACGCCGTGACGGATCATGCGGTTACACCATCGAACGATGGCATCTTCGTGATCGGGGTCTAGTTCCACATGTGCCGGGGTGGGTTTGTTCTCTTCACCACTCACTGTCGTCTCCAATTCCGATTTAGATCGCCAGCGTGGCCAGATTCAACCGGATGCATCGCCCGCTTTGGCGTTTACGGAACTCTCTCATAAAAAGGGTGTAGTTTTCTAGGTCGATGTGTTGGTCGCCAAAACTCCCCGATGGACGCTAAGCAAACCTTCACAGTGACTTGCGAGGGCTGGTGGAAGTTCGTTTACAGAAATTGAACGTTGTCGAGGTCGCGACAGGTTTAGAGAGTGGAAACGTGCGTTCGAGCAGAGCTACCATAGCAAGTGACAAGTTTGTCTCAGGGGAACCCGCAGGTAATGCTGCAGATTGGCCGAACATATTCGAATGGTTTCAAATAATGACTATAGTTTCAGTACTGGCACTTCTCCCAGCTATGCTTACAGTCTTGCTGGCTTTCGGAGCGTCCGCTCAAGACAGCCAGCCGCGAACCCTGTTTGTCAATGTCGACGTTTTTGATAGTGAAAATGCGGCGGTCATTGAGAACGCCAACGTCCTTGTCGAGGGCAATTTGATAGCCAAGGTCTCGACCGATCCAATAGAACCGAACAATGCGGTAGTCATTGACGGTCAAGAACGGACTTTGATCCCAGGCCTGATAGACGGTCACAAGCACATCATGCTTCCGACCTCGCCCTTGGCCTTAGCATATAACCTTCACTGGTCATACACGGGCGCTCTGGTAACGCGCGAAGCGGAACGAATGCTGATGCGGGGCTTTACGACGTTGCGGGATGCGGGCGGCCCATCCTACGGCATAGCCCAGGCCATAGACGAGGGGATCGTTCCCGGACCGCGCATCTTTAGTTCAGGACACTGGATCGGTCAAACGTCCGGCCACTTCGATTTCCGTTTATACAATGACACCCACCACAGACAACGAAGTGATCGTACTGTTTTTGAGCGGGAGTGGTCGTTCATTGCCGACGGAGTATCTGAGGTACGGGCGGCCACTCGCGAGGTGCTGCGCCTCGGGGCAACTCAGGTTAAGATCAGCCTGGGTGGAGGTAACTCGACTCCATATGATCCTCTGGATACAACCCGCTACAGTCCCGAAGAAATTCGCGCCGCTGTGGAAGCTGCTGAGGACTGGAACACATACGTCATCGTTCACGCTTACACGGATGAGTCTGTCATCCGGGCACTTGAAGGCGGGGTAAAAAGCATCGATCACGGCAACATGATTTTTGAGGAGGAGACCATTCGCGCCATACGCGACGCCGGGGCCATCCTCAATCCGCAGTTTCTGATCTTCACACCGGATGAGAACATGTTGGCTGCAGGCGATCCCGCTACTATCGAAAAGGGAGCGCCACTGCGCGATAATGTCGAAAACTATGTGGCTTTGATCAAAAAGTACGACCTTCCGATTGCTTTCGGTGTGGACCTGTTCGGAGCTCCGGAGTTGATGGCAATGCAAAACCTTGAGTTCGAGCGCCGTGGTCGTTGGTGGTCTGGGGCAGAAGTCTTGCAACAGGCCACATATAACACGGCAAAACTTGTGGAGATGTCGGGACCGCGAAACCCATATCAGCAAGGCCCGCTTGGCGTGATTAAAGCGGGAGCATATGCAGATTTGATACTTGTTGAAGGCAATCCGGTTGAGGACATCAATCTGTTGGTCGACCCAGAAGCGAACTTTCTGATTATCATGAAGGATGGCATTATTTACAAAAACGCGCTCGGAGGCTGATTCAATTCAAGATGCGATTGAATCTTCGGTGACCGCCCTGTGGACACTGCGGAAGTCCAATCCCATAGATCACATTTTCAACGTCTAAAGGTCCAACGCACAAGAGCCGTGATCGCAATGCCGACCCAAAGCACTTCAATCAAAATTGCACCCGCATTAGGTCGATACCAGAGCGACAAAAGAATGAGCAGAGCTCCTGAAAGGTTGAGGAGATTGAACCCCGGCTTGCGCGCATCGACCCAGCCACGAGAGACAGCTAAATAAGCGCCTGCAATCAAAAGCGATCCAAGCACGCCAATCCAGTCGATTAGGGTAAGTTCGGCAATCATTATGTAAGTCTAAATCCAAAATAGGCTCCTGACATTCAAAAAATGCCGTTGGAAATAACGGGCCACCTTTAAATAATTGTTTTCCACCCAAAGCAGTTAGCTGACTAGTTCGTTCGAGAATGCTCTTTTTTTCAGACCATTGAAGCAGCGGATCCTGGAGAAACCCGCGCGAGTTTATTGCAGGATCCATTCGTCGCGAGCTTACACAATGCCTCGCATTCTGAACTGACCCAACACATGCCCGACCCGGAATCTTTACAACGGCTTATATCGAATGATCTAATGGTTTATGGTGAATTGTTTTGAAAGAATCCTTTAACAAGGCGGGCTTCCAGTGAAACATAAATCGCTTATCTATGGAGCTGTGGTATTTGCGGCCGTATTTTTTGTAGGCTGGATTACTGAAATGGGTGGTTCATTTCTGCCAAATCTGGGCTTCAGTATCCTAATGGGGGTTTTCGCCGCCATTTGCTTTTCACTGGTCACGAGGTTCGGGAAAAATCGTTGACCGCTGAGCCTTGGAACGATGTAAGCGCAGCCTCTTAAACAGCTTGGAGAAACGCCTGAGCGGTGTTGCAGCTTTTATACTGCATTTCGTTTTTGAAACAAACTAACGGACAGTCTTTGCTCGGCAGCGCTCGGCGTTCCAAAAATGGACGCGATACAGTTGCGTCGTCGCAAATCAGGCGCATTGCCCATCACGCTTTCGACTTATGTAACAGGCCATCCCATGATCGATCTTTGAAATTCCTAAAATCTTATTGACCTATTTACGAGTTCGCAAAGCAAGCCTTTCACGGTTCAGGGTGTACAAACCTGTTGCAACAATGATCGCTGCGCCCAGCCAGGTCCATGAGTCTGGCAGTTGCCCGAATACGAAGAAACCATAAATGGTGCCCCAAATGAGCAAGCTGTATTGAACAGGAGCCACAACGACTGCCTGAGCAGCATCCAGCGCCATAATGACGAGGACTTCGGCTGCGGCTGCTAGGACCGCCATGCCCAACAGCAAAACCAAATCCAACCCGCTCGATGGTGTTTGCCAGACAAAAGGTAATGGAAGGGTCAAAAGACCCCAAGATACGATGGCTGTATACGCAACCGTAGTTCGTGTTCTGTCTTCGCCAGCAAGTATTCGCGATAATACCTGTCTCATGGCAAAAGCGGACGCGGCAACTATTAATAAAATCGACGCTGGATGGATAACACCCATTCCGGGCCTGATAACGATCAAAGTTCCAAGAAAACCAATCACGACCGCAGACCATCTGCGGATACCCACTTGCTCACGCAGAATTAGCGCTCCCATTACCGTCACGATGAAAGGCGCAACGAAAGTAATCGCAACTGCGTCTGCAAGGGGAACATAGCTGACACCAACAATGAATAGCGTTGCAGAACATGCCGCCAAAGCGCCACGTCCGATTTGAAGTTTGGGGTTTTTCGAAGACAAAACCCCCGTGCCCTGAATTGAAATCAAAACGACAACCCCCAGAAACAACCCGAGTTGGCGGAACCACACGATCTGTATGGGGTGGACAGTTTCTGTAAGGAACTTTCCCATCGTATCGACGGCAGAGAACAGAAACATGCCAAAGGCCATTAAAGCGATGCCACGCATACTGTCCGTTTGCCGTTCAGGCAGAACCTCTTTTTTCTGAATAATGGGTGTGATCGCCATAACAGACTCCAATAGAGCAGCCTTTGAAAAGGAGCTATTGAATTCTGCTGTCCCGAGACCCGTTTACGTGTCAGTCGAAGGCATCCAACGCGGATTTAACCAATTTCTCGACGCGTTCCATACTTTTCGGATAACCAAGCATTTCGCGCGCAACTGATAACAGGAAAGGCTGCACCGCAGCCTCACAACTTATGACAGCGGAGGTTCGATGCGAAACCTGAGTGGACGAAAACTTTCTGCCAGTTCGACCGTAAAGCGCTCACCGTTAACCAAAATCGCATGCAGTAATCGAACTGAATACACTTCTTTGCATGCGCAAATTGCCATATGTTTGGGTTACGCCAACTTGGTATAGGAAACCAAAATCTTACTATGAAGTCAGGCTCTCCCTCTCAAATTAGATTTGATGGCCATGTTTATTTTCACATCGGCCCGCATAAAACTGGAACCACCTCAATCCAGACATTCCTGCAGAAAAACTCAGGCTCTTTGAAAGAACAAGGAATATTGTATCCGACCGGCGGCAGAAGCTTTTTGAACGGACCTGAACTTAGCGATCGAAGTCGTTTGTTAATTTTTCATCATCCCTTGGTAATGGACCTCTTCGACAAGAATACGGATAAAGTCACTGCTCACGTCCAGGCGATTCAGAGCGAGATAGATGAACATCAACCCAATCTGGTGGTAATATCCTCTGAAGTGCTTGCGCGACCGGCCGTAACAGGCTCGTTCGTGTACCAGGACTTGCGCCGCATATTTGTTAATGCCGATCGGTCTTGGGTTCTATACCTTCGGCGGCAAGATGATCTGCTAGTTTCACTTTTTACCGAGGGCTTGAAGCGCGGGGGGAATCCTTGGCCTAAATCAATACTAGATTCTGAAAGTGTTGATGCTCTGGATCATAAAGCCAGGCTACAAAAATTAGAATCTGTAATAGAATCTGACCGCCTCATTGTTAAATCGTTCGAGAGAGAAAAACCAAGCATCGTTGAGTCCTTTCTTGATGAACTAGGTGTGGATTCTACTGATGACTTCAGCTTTGCAGAAAAAGAAAGGCAATCCGCATCGGCGCGAGCAATTAACCTTCAACGCCTCGCAAATTGTTTGCCGTTCGGATCAGCGCGATTTCGTAGCTGGGCCTTGCGACTTGATCGTTCAATGACAAAACTTGGCTTTGAAAGTAGCAGTGCGCACAGTTTGCTGAATGACCACGATAGGGTCAAACTTCGGCATAAGTATCAAGCTACAAACTTGTACGTCGAGAACAGGTACTTTGTTGAAAAGGAATCTGGTCTTTTGATTGATGACTAGGAGAAGCAGTTCGATGTGACCTCCATCCATGGTGCCATCGATTATAGAGATGCTTCCAAATGAGTTTTTCGGAATTTGCATAATGCTTTGGATGTATTTTTTTGTTCAGAACTTCTTTTAAAAGTTCTTGTTTGTAGGCGCATATTGCGTCGCAGGCGGCATATCTATGCATCCGCTGAATTCAATTCGATCCATTGACTAGCATTAACTGCTTGCCGACTTGCTGATAACGCGAGCAGGAATTTCAACGCGCTTTAGAAACAAGCCCAGCGCAGTCGATCATTCAGTATTGGCGAACGCAAGATTCGTAAAAAGAGAAGGCAATGTTAAGATTCTATTTTCGCCAAAACTTATCGGTTTTCCCAAAGCTCAGATTCCGACAACTTGGTCCTTGAGGCTATACAGAATATACAAAACCTCTTCTTGTTCCCGCTGACCAACATTGTTTTCTTTCAGGGCGTTCATAGCGTCGTCTAGAACCGCGACAAACTCATCTCCGCTAATGTTCATATGTTGATGCGCCGTGATCATGTCTTTTCCTGAATAAATCTCAGGTCCGCCAGAACCAGCTATGAAGAAGTCTCCTGCCATTTGTTTGAGATGTACCATATCGGTTCCTGCAAATCGCGCTGCGACAACCGGGTTTCTGGAGTGATTGTCGACCAGAACGTCGGCTATTCGTCGTATACCGTCCGTTCCACCCAGTCGATCGTATAACGTGGCAGTCATAGTGCACCTCTTGTATCCAGCGTACTTTGAACAATCCTTTTCAAGGACGCTAGCATGGTATGCTGATAGAGGCCAAATCTCTTGAATTTTGGCTGCGCCAATGATCGTAGCTCACCTCCAAATTTGATGCGCGATTTGGACCTCAAGAGGATGTTTGCTGGACGTGCTCCCAACGACTGCTGTGCGGACAAGCTGATCAGTTGTTTAACTAGTGCGAGTAACGGTGCCTTCCTAATATCAACCGCGGCCATACTTCTTGGCGATTTGCAGTGCTTTGCTGGGTTAATCAATCAACACTTGTTCGAATTTGCTGTTGGGCCCGACGACCGGGTCCAGGACAAGCACAAGCCGGGTTTCTCCGGAACCTTCAATCGGTGGCGAACGGTGCAAAAGTCCTGACTTCGGCTGCTCAGGCCAGCGCGTTCCGCGCAACAGAATTGGAGTGGCAGTAGGAACAGTGAAGACGCGACTCGGATCTGCTCCGTTGCTGGAGACACCATATTGTGTGCCCGTCCCGCGGTATGTATAAACGAGACGCGCAGTTACGGCATCAATGTGAAACCTGCGACAGGCGTTCGTGGTTACGACATCTAAGCGTAGGCGCAGCCATTCCTTAACCATTACATTTGCGAAGATGTCCGATAGTGCAGCCACATCCTCAATCAGGCGATCACATTCGGTTCCCTTTGGAGTTTCCGCTGCTTCGCATATCTCAGAAACTGCCTGCCGAACCGCTTTCGGGCGCAGAATCAATCGTGCTTGGGGCAGGTATTCTGATGGCAAGCCGTCAATCCAAGATTGAAAGCGGTTCAAAGGCTTTCGACGCCAAAGCACAGCGGCACAACCTGGATGATGAATCGTTGTCAGACCCTCTGGCGTTTCTGCGACTCCAACTCCGATTGCCGCGTCCTTAACGGCTTCTCGAGCATAAATCATGCTGCCACCTCGGCGCGACGCCACATTGGAAAGGGATCGGGCAGGTCCGGTAAGTCATCTGGTCGACCCGCAACAAGCGCAGGAAGCAATGCCGCGTCCAGCCGGGCTTTCAACGCGGGCCAATCGATACCGGTCCCGATAAACACGATTTCCTGGCGCCGGTCACCCCAGGGTTCTTGCCAATGTGCTAGCATGTACGCCCGTGCGCTTTCGTGATCAGGGCGTCGATCCTCTGGAACAGTGGCCCACCAAGTGCCAAGCGGTTTGACCGAGGACAGAGCGCCGGCAAGTGAAAATTCCGCTACCCAATCTGGGCGGGTGGCAATCCAGAAATGCCCCTTGGACCGGATCACGCCGGGCAATCCACCGTTGAGTACGGCCATAATCTTCTCGGGCACGAAAGGTTGCCGTGCTCGATAGACGAAGCTTTTCACCCTGTATTCCTCGGTTTCCGGAACATGGTCCGCAAACCCGTAGAGTTCTTTGACCCACATCGGATAGCCGCATATAGCCAAACTGATAGACATATAATCTACGGTGTGAGCTCTCTCGGAAGTTTAATCTGACAAGTTCCAACAAACTCGGCAGATGTCGCTATGGCTAGAGCAGAAACACAATCAATCCGCGCTAGTTGATGCCGATCCCGATATCAAAGGTAACCGGTTGAGAACTCTCGTTAACAACCTCAATTACGTGCTCGCCCGATTGCCATAGCTGGCCTTGATATGGAGTGTCCGAAGAAATCAGGTCTAACAGCAAAGAGCCGTCGGGATTTAATATTTTGTAGTCCAAAGCTCCGCCGCGTGATCCGACGTTTACGTTCAGAAATTGACCATCGCTTGCGCCCAGGACGTAGCGAACCGTGGTACCCGCTTGTAGTGTCGCACTTATGGTGGTGCCGCTTGTGCCTGCGTCGAACTTTACAACCTGATCCCCAGATACTGTCAGCGCTGACGCAGGCGCTCCGTCCATCGCGCCTTCTCCATCGTCGCCCTTTTCGGCGTTTTCATCAACGCGCCGCAGATCAGCAACTTCGGGCCCAGACCAAACGATGCATTCGTATTCAAAACCATTTCCATCGCGAAGCCGCACCATAATAGCGGCTTCGCTGAATTCTTGACCAAGAACCTCTCCACCGACATTCCCGAAGCGGGATATTAACTCATCAATACAAGCGTTCGCCTCGTCAGAGATATCTGAAAGAGCCGGCATGGGGAGTACGGCAAATACCAATAAGCATTTCCTCAACATCGTAAATTTCCTTTCGGTCAGTGGCCGGATTACCTCGGCGTGTCGAATAATTGTCCGAGCTTGAAATTAACTGAGAGGTGGCTTTGTTCAAAAAGCGGCCCCAGATGAATCTCGTTCTAAGCTTCCGGATCCGCCGAAGATTGGTTGAGCTCTGCCAGTTCTTCCCAAACAGCTGCGGGGATTGGCCATTCCGCCCATTCCATTGCCTGTTGAACGTGCTGAGGCCACGTGACTCCGCAAACGGTCGAGGCAATATCTTCGTCTTGCAAGGAATATTGCAGGGCCACTGCGCCGGCTGGAATATCATGGCGCGCACAAATCTCTTCAACCGCGCGAATTGGTTCAAGAATTTCGTCATTCGCCGGTCGATAAACGTAAAACCGATGCAGCGCACTCCCCCGTGCCAAAGCGCCGCCAGAGAAAGGTGCGGCATTTATGACTGAAACACCCCGGGATCTTGCGAGTTTGATCAATGGTTCCGCGTTATCGTTTACGAGAGTGTGCCTATTGTGTGTTAAGACAACGTCGAAATCCCTGTCCTTCAAAATTGGCATCATGACATCGATCCGCCCCGCAGCGATCCCAACAGCTGTTGCCAGGCCTTCCTCTTTGATACGGAATAACTCGTCGATAGCGCCGCCGCTTGCCGTAACCTCGGATAGATCGTTGGAATACTCGATATCGTGAATGTGAAGAATATCAACGCGTTTGACACCCAGCGCCTCCAGACTCTCCTCGAATGATCTCCGAGCTTGAGATGCATCGAAAGCACCTGTTTCCATATTCCTATCCAATTTGGTGGAAAGAACTCGACCATCCGGCCACCCACCAAGTTCGCGAATGACTTTTCCGATACGCTCCTCACTGCGCCCCATGGCATAGCATCGCGATGTGTCCAGAAATGCATTGGGTACAGAAAGTATTGCCCGAATTGTATCAATCGCGCGATCTTCATCGACTTCGTAGCCGTATATTTCGGGAATACTTCCCAGGCCGGTCGACCCAAACCCTATGCGAGGAATTTTTACTCCTGTCGTTCCAATTTCACGTAACTGTGCTATGCCAACCTCCCCAACGGCTCAGGACATTCATCAATGTTGCTCGAGCAACTTCTGATAAACAAGTCCAATTTACAGCACAACATTCGACGAATGACCAAGCTGGCGTGACGCGAATTTCTGCGTTCGCCAGCTTCAAACCGTACAAGCTCTGTCTTAAAGCTCTCGGTGACCACATACTGTCAACGAGCAGCGGATCGCAGACTTTTCAAATCTCAGCATCAATGGCTTGCGCAGCCATCTGGCAAGAGGTCCACGTTAGGTAATCTTGTCTCCCACGAGGACGATATGGTTGCAGCCAATCCCAAATTTACCTTTATGGAGTTGCAAAATTCGAACAATCCCAAGGAGCTTTTATTGGCTCCGCGCCCTGTAAAAACGGAGTTGACGGCGCGACAAGATTACTGTGCCGCTTAGGAGTTACGCGCGCCCCACTCCTACATTTTGACCTGCTTCGGAGCGCCATTTCTTACCCGTAAGCCGGAAGTATATGCCGATATGTTCGCATCTCGGCTGAAGAAAAGCGGGGCGCGCGCATGGCTGATAAACACGGGCTGGACCGGTGGTGGAGCCGATACTGGGCACTGGATGCCTATCGCGGCGACACGGGCATTGTTGCAGGCCGCCATGGACGGCACGCTGTCAGATGGTCCTTTTGTCAATGGCAGCGTCTGGACCACTCGAATTCCGTCGAATGGTCCAGACGAGGCAGCACGATTTCTTCACCCAGAGAATACTTGGGCCGACAAACAGGCATTTGAGATCGCAGCTAAGTCCTTGAGGGACAAGATAACAGATCAATTGGATAAACTTGGGTTGGAAAATACCCTAATCCGCGAAACTTGCTCAGTTTGAAGGGACATAAATCAGTCAGAGCTGGCTTGGATTGCGGAACAAGTGTGCTTAGCAATCCTGATAGTAAGCAAAGAAGATGGGTTCTTCTGTCCCAAAGGCTCTGACTGGTTTGTGACATCAAAGAGAAACCGGGTAAGTTGGTTGATCTTTCAGCCAAAGGTTTGATCCACGAATTCTATTGCCCACAACTGCATCATCCGCAGCAACTTTTACCCTCTTGGATAGGTGGACAAGCAACAGTTCCATAGGAACAGTAAACACAGCAGTCTCCGGTCAATGGCTTCAAAATAGTCTTGCAAGACTTACACTCGTAAAACCACTGACACGCATTTGTCGGCATTGCTTCGACTGCCGAGTGGCCGCACTTTGGGCAAGTAATTTTACTTTCCAAGATCATATTCAAATCGTTCTTTTTCGCACATCATTGCAGATGAGAAGTTATCTTGCCTGTTTCGCTTGTTACCGCAAGCGTTGAAGGTAACACGCGACCTTGGATCGCCGCTGTTATCGGCAAGGCCCACAGTTATGGGTGCCTTCGGAATTCATAAATTTCTCGTGCAGGAATTTTGTTAAGGTGTTCTAAAAAGCCGCGTGTCGGTCCGATTTGGAACACCAAGGACCATTTGCCCGCGGACCTATCATATTGAAAGATAATGCGATGCAAATTCAGAAAGACGCTGAAATCCTACAACCTCAGGACTGGACCTTTCCCGTGCCGATCGCCTACGGCCCGGGTCGCTTAGCGGAGATTGGCGAAAGGTGCGTCGCGCTTGGTGTCGCAAGGCCGTTGATTGTCACCGATCGCGGAAGCCAGACCTTACCCTTTCTTTCTAAGTTACAAGGCTCACTGACTGACTCCGGCATATCTTCGGATGTGTTCTTCGACATTTCGCCTAACCCACGCGATGACGAAATCGGTGCTGGTCGTGATTTGTTCAGGAACGGCGGTCACGACGCGATTATTGCGATTGGAGGCGGCAGCGCAATGGACGGCGGAAAGTCCATATGCCTGACTGCAAACAACGAGATTGATCTTTGGGCTTTCGAGTTTGAACAACCTGTTCCCGAGATTGCATCAAGCAAGCCCTTCCCGACCCTAATAACCGTTCCGACAACGGCAGGGACTGGTGCCGAGACCGAAAGCACCGCAATGGTCACGCATGTCAAAAAAGGTATGAAGTTCTGCGTCTGGCACCCAGACTTAAAACCGTCTCTTGCACTTCTGGATCCAGAATTGACAATCAGCCTTCCACCAGATTTGACGGCTTGGACGGGCGCAGACGCGATGACACATGCGATAGAGGCTTATCTGGTCCCCGGGTTCCATCCACTGTGCGATGGACTTGCATTGGAGGGTTTGGCGCTTGTGTCCGCCTGGCTTCCGATTGCCGTACGTGAACCCGAGAACATGGCCGCCCGTGGAGGAATGCTCATGGGTTCATGCCTGGCCGGGATTTCGTTTTTAAAAGGTCTCGGCCTTGTCCATGCCATTTCGCACATGGTTGGGGCAGAATTTAACACTCAACATGGGCTGACAAATGCGATCATCCTGCCAGTCGTGTTGCGGTTTAATCTCCCCGGCATGGAACCAAAAGTGAAAAGGATGGCATATGCGATGGGGCTTAACGACCACTCCATAGAAGCCTTCATAGCTGAGGTTGAACGCATATTGGATGACATTGGAATACCAAAGTCTCTGAGTGCTATTAACGTTCCCTTGGATTGTTCCCAGCGCATTGCGGGAAAAGCACAAATGGACAGCGCGGCAGCGACAAATCCCCGAACAGCCAGCGTGGATGAGATCCGCGCCCTCACCGAGACCGCAATATTGCAAGCGCGCTAGACCCTCGGCTTAGGTCAAAATCTAACGACACCCCAGACCTGCAACCGGGCATAGGAATGAAGCAATATCGAACCCAGCGCGGCGCTGTATTTCAGATAGCGAAGCATAAGAACGGCAGATCACCTACACTCACCGAGATGGCAATTTTGACATTTGAAAATACCTTCAAGCAATGTTTCGCCATTAGATGCGATAAAAGCGCTTCGAAGTATTTCGGAAAACATCGTCCTGTAAAGAGCTTGGGGTCAGTTCAAAATGCCTTGAAACAACTTCTTCATAAGTGGAACTGATGCTATCGACAGGAAAATTCGATCCAAACATGCAGCGATCGGCGCCGAACTGCGATAAGCAAGCTGAAAAGATTGGCGAAACACTTTTGGCGTTCCAGTTTTGGTCGAACATTCCGAGGCCAGAAAGCTTGCAGTAGACCTGCGGCAAGTCAGACAAAGATTTCAAAGCTTCGGCCCACTTAAGAAGCCCAGATGATGTCCGGTCATATGGGGATCCGGCATGGCAAAGCGCGACCTGAGTATCAGGAGCATTCGCAAGAACGTGCGCCGTTTGATCCATGAGTTCAGGCAACAATTGAAGGTCAAATGAAAGACCGCGTGAACCCAATTGTCTAAGGCCGGACAAAAACTTTGGATTGTGGAGCAGCGCGTTCGTACCTGTTTTTGCATCTTCACCCGGAGCGCGACCGATAATCTGGCGAACGCCGCGTACCGACGATAAGGTTTGAAGACGATCGAGTTGTTCCTCCAAATCATCAGCGGTCAAATCGCAATACGCAACTTGAACTAACGGCCAATCCTGG
The DNA here is from genome assembly GCF_059612885.1 of Ruegeria sp. YKSD179. Taxonomy (NCBI): domain Bacteria; kingdom Pseudomonadati; phylum Pseudomonadota; class Alphaproteobacteria; order Rhodobacterales; family Roseobacteraceae; genus Ruegeria; species Ruegeria sp. YKSD179. Next base: position 63,246 of record NZ_JBXWRL010000028.1, read on the forward strand.
AACTGTTCGGCTATGGACTGCACCCATTGAGCTTCGGCCCATGGATCGGCCGCGCCGACTTGGATATGCACCGATGCCGCGACGCCTTGAGCTTCGGCGTCAACCCGGAATTCCGGCAGCAAGTAGTCCCGCTGGATCGAAGAGGGGTCGCCAAAAAAGCGAATGACACCTTTCTCCATTAGCCAAGGATAATTCACTGCAGACAAATCCCATAAGTGGTGATGTGCATCTATCCGCATGGCGTTTCGATCCCAGTGGTGCGTGCCAGAATATCGACGCCTTGCCCCTTCCAGAAGTGTAGAAGATCTATGAAAATCCAATTTTCGGCAAGTTTGTCACCGGCGCGACGATAGATGTCGATCACTCTGAATTCACTGGCTTTACCCGTCGCTGGCATACCCATGAACCCACCGGTGGGAACGGCCGTGAAGTTAGGCCACCCGAAAAAGCCGCCATAGTGACCCTCGGCAAGGCGGCAGACATGTTTTGTCTTTGTCCGGTCTTTGAAAGAGGCGCGAAAAGGCCCGGAATGTTGCTTGGAATAGCGTTCAATCGTGTAAGTCGCGCCAATTCCTTCTGGCCCCCACCAGATCATGTCATCATGCCAGCTTCGGGCTAACTCGTCTTCAAGCGAAAACCCACTGTCCCACTGACCCAGATCTGCGATCATCGCATTTATTACTGCCATGGTCTTCTTGCCCTCTTCAACGGGTTGCTCACTAAATAACAAGCCGTCGTGGGTTCTCGGGCCGGGTTGCAGCAAATGCGCTGCGGTCTGAGGGGGAAACGGGTTTTGCCCTGCTTGCACCATCAGGTGTGGTATATCGAAGTACATCGCCGTCTCAACGATCCGTTGTTCGACTATTTTGTAGAATGCGCAATAGCGCAGGAATGCCAATTTGCCTGTTGGACGAATATCCAACCACGGTTGGTCGAACAGCCCCATTAAATTCCCCATGGACACGACCCAGATGTCAGCATCATCGCTCAGCGAGTTTTGTCCGGCGAACATGATATCTATGCGGTTCTGGAGATTAGTAATACTGCTTTTGAGCGGCTGCCAGAATTGCAGAGCCACCTGTTCCACCCCGTTGATTTGGTTGAATGGCTGAAAGCCATGCCACACCAAATCAGAAGCGCAGAATTGTGACATTACAAATTGAACTTCCTGCTCTTTGGCAGAGTCCAAGGCGGCGTGAAACGCCGAAACCAGTTTTTTTTCCGATTGAAAACTCACAGTATTTACCATTTTAATCAGCGCTTTACGAGCGGCGGGCGATCGAATTGAGTCGGCCACAAACAACATTCTTGCATACGTATGCAAAAATGTCTTGCCAGAAATGATGAGGCAATATTACAGTTTTGCAAACGTATGCAAAACGAATCCTTCCCGGGAGTAGGCACTATGGCAGAAATTCAACTGCGCAATGTCGGTAAACGCTGGGGCTCTTTTATCGGGGTCCACAATTTCGACCTGACAATTGCGGATAGAGAGTTTCTGGTTCTTCTGGGTCCCTCCGGTTGCGGCAAGACTACTACCATGCGGATGATAGCCGGCTTGGAAGATGTGACCGAAGGCGACATCATGATTGACGGCAATGTAGTTAACGATCTGGAACCCAAGGACAGAGACGTAGCGATGGTGTTTCAGAGTTACGCTCTTTACCCAAACATGAACGTTTATGAAAACATCCGCTTCCCGTTGAAGGTTCGCGGTATCGACCCTTCGACCCACGATGAAAAGGTGCGCCGCGCCAGCGCTATGGTCGAGTTAGACGACTTCCTCCACCGCAAGCCTGCGGAGTTGTCGGGTGGTCAGCGGCAGCGTGTGGCACTGGCCCGCGCAATTGTCCGCGAACCTAACGTGTTCCTGATGGATGAGCCGTTGTCCAACCTGGACGCCAAGTTAAGGGTATCTACCCGGGCGCAAATCAAAAATCTCAGCCACGAACTGGCAGTGACAACGATCTACGTGACCCATGATCAAATCGAGGCCATGACCCTTGCTGATCGCGTAGTAGTCATGAAGCAGGGGGTGGTGCAACAGGTCGGAAGCCCGACCGAGATTTACGACCGCCCTGCAAACACTTTTGTGGCCAGCTTCATCGGGTCGCCTGCGATGAACCTGATGGAGGGCGAGGTAAGCGGCAGTGTGTTCCGTACCGAACATGTCGAAATTCCGGTAAATGCTCCGGACGGACCGCTGACGCTCGGATTTCGCGCCGAAGATGCAAGCCTTGCCGATAGTCAAGGTCAGATCACGGCTCCAATCTATACACTGGAGTTACTGGGCGATGCGACCATGATCTCGGTGCGTGTTGGCGGCGCGCTGGTTTCAGTCAAGGCTGACAAAGCATTTCGCGCCGAGATTGGCGAAACAGTCTCTTTCTCGGTGCCGACAGAAATCTGTCACCTCTTCAAAGCTGGAAGCGGTGCGCGGATCGGGGACTAGCCCCATAAACTGTCCTCACGGGCAAAACACCGGTCCGGACGTCGACGACGGACCGATCCTGACAGGGAGAAACGCATGAAAATCAAGACGATCCTATTGGCAGGTGCTGTGTCCATCGCCGCTGGTGGTGCATGGGCCGATTGCGCCTTTGAAAACGAAGTGCCGTTGAAATCGCTTTCGGCTGGCTTTGAAGCGTGGAAAGCCGTCACAGATGCGATGGCAGAGTGTGGTAATTTCAGCGCCTCGCTGGACCAGGAATTCCGCGAAAAACAACCCGAAGCTTTTGCGGCTGACCCAGCACTTTACCAGATCGGCGGCGTATCGAACGCCACTCTGGTGCCTTTGCTGAACGCGGGAACGATCCGGCCGCTGGATGATCTGGTTGAGAAATACGGCCAGGACTTGCTGCCAAACCAGCTGATCAAAGTGGATGGCAAAACCATGGCGATAGCCATGATGGTGAACGCGCAGCACTTGATGTACCGGGACGATGTTCTGGCGGAATTGGGCATAGA
>NZ_JBXWRL010000029.1:0-65524 GCF_059612885.1 Ruegeria sp. YKSD179
CATACCGGCCCTGTGCAACAACGTTCGCGCCGCCTTTCCAAGCATCGAATGTCCGTGATGGCAGCGCCTGATAGCTCGCAAAATCAGAAAATCCGAGCCGAATAACGCCTGGAAAGAGCGCCTCCGCATAAGGCTCGAATGCATGTCCCTCGTCAAAGCGGGCTTGAAGAGCAGCGTCCACCGGAGGAAGCAGATGCTTGGCATGTTTCTTGATCCAGAGCCAGGCCGGGTGCTTCAAAAACAGCATGTAGTCTGACTTGGAAATCTGCATGCACGTCGTATATCACCATCGGTCCGTGAAAATCATCTGCAGCGGTCGTCGGAGAAACCGGCCTCTGCCCCCACGACACTGCCTAAAATCTACAGGCTCTTTCCTGACCGGCACTTTGCCGTCGACGCGACATACGGCAATTTCGAACACCCAAAGCAATCAACCATTCCTGCCCGAGTCACGCCCAAATCAAGCCACATGAGTATTTTACTAGGCATCACGATTGGAGGCTTCATTGCTGCAAAGGTGGACGAATACCAAACCGTATGCGCAACCCGTCCAGCTACTTGCTCAGGAGGGTGAACGGTACGTATTGCCTAAACAACTTGTCGATGGCCTTTCGTTTCTGTCGCCGTTCGTAAAGCGGAAGGGAAATCCCGTAGAGCAATGGGTGCACCTGATAAACGGCAACTTATTCGTCGTTACGAACAGCTTGATCCAAACCTTCAAGATTAATGCGAACTCCCTACCCGATCTAAAGTTCAGCGCCAAAGCCATAGGTGTGCTTTCGGCATTCGAAGAAGCACCAACACACATGTCGATCGACGATGACGTATTCTACTGGGAATGGCAGAACAGTCAGCAGCTTCAACTATCTTGCTCACACGCAGGGCCCGTCTCGTTTGGCGATCAAAAGCCGATCAACGATGCGCGCGCGTCTGCGATAGAAAAGTATTGGGGTTTCACGGACGGCATAGTCGTCCAAGACGAAACCCGAAAAACGCTACGCCGGTCACTTTCGGCTTCGAAATTGCACCGCGACGTATACGTTACTTCAGGGTGTGTTGCTTCGCGGATGAAGAACCTCAAAGGATCAAACGACGATACGTACGTACACATCGATGACTTTGAGAATAATGCTTTCCGCACGATGCGCTTCGACCGTCAGGCGTTTCTCGGCATGATTAGGGTTGCGTCAGAAATCGACTTCACGTGCAGTCCTGTTTGCTTTCGACATGAAAATGGACGCGGCTTACTCGTTGAGAAGACGCTTGGATCAGACATTCCGGACTTGGAGTTCTCGGATGACTGATCTGCGTGATGGTTTCCTTTATCATCCTGATGGCGGTAGCTCGACCCGTCAGATCAAGCGACTCTTGGCCAGTGAACACAACCTGGCACTAGACGATTTGTTTAGCACAACGTTGGACGAAGCCGACGGCGCCATTCTCAAAGCCGAAAAAGAATATGCAAAAGCCGTTGAGCGGCTTGCCCGTCTGGAAGATAAGATCAAAGAACTCAAAGAAGAAAAGATTGAGATCACGAGCGCGATCCACCGCTTCGAAGAAACCGGTGAGGTGGCCGAGGTTCTTTACCCATCTTGCGAAAAACTTCTCGCTTCAGAGCGTCAGGAATACGCGTCCAACGATGCTGCAGCCAAAGCAAAAGAAATCTCCGATGCGGAGACCATGGTTGGCGATGCGCTGGGGACTGGTTGGGATGTAGATAATAGTCGGGCTGACGACGAGTTCGTCTACGTGACCATTAAACGCCGTCGCGCAACACCGCCTACGGCTGCACGTCCAACGAAAGATACTCTGATTGAGAAGGTCAGGCAGGCCTTTGACGCCCACGCCCAGTCATTCAGAGAACGTGTCAAACCCGTTCGTCTCGCTAATGTCACCGTCGGGAGACCAAGAGCACCATGAACGAGATCGAATACAACGGAGAAGTCCAGGAACAAGACCTTTGGAAAATCTTTTCCGACGACCCAGACAAACCAAGCGAAACAGTCATATTTTTCTCCCAACTGAAGCTGTTGCTGAAACCAGTCAAGTTGGAAGATGAGACCCGAATATACCACTTGTTCGAGCACAGCACTGTGCCCGCCCCGGCGACTGGTGCCCGGTGGCGCGCAACCGTGACGCAGAAGAACCTGCGACGCGTGGCCAATGCCATGTCAAAGGCATGTCAGGACGTTGCGATCCTGTACTTGGGTACGGATACCAAGCCTGAGCACAACTGCTCGAAAATGCTTGACGCAGAATTGAGCGATCCGTCAGGTCCTGGACTCGAAAAGAGAAATTAAGAGGTTAACCCGTCCGACCCCACATTGTTGTTGCAAGAAATCATGCAGAGCAGACTCCAGGATCGATTTTTACTTAATATTATCAATGCTTTACGTTGATTTCGCGCGTTGATTTGTTATCAATTGGTTGGGTCGATATCCTCGTAGATAAGTTTGAATTTCGAGGCTCACCTTTCCGCGTAAATCTGCATCATCAAGCAAAAACACACAAAACCTATTTGAGGCGATATGGGGCTAACAAACGTTCGAAAACAGCATGCAGTCGGCCAAGGCTTCTTCCACTCAGCGGACCTATTCGAAGAAGAACGACACCGCCTTCGGTACATTTATGATTGCGGCGCTATGTCGAAGTACGCTGGAGCTCGATCCGATCGAGTTGAATCATATCTGCGCAAAATAGGCGCGCGCTCGAAACTCGACATCCTGTTCATTTCGCACGTTCATGATGATCATCTTAATGGTCTACCTCAATTGCTTGACGGTATGCACGGATTGGACGTGGATACGATTGTGCTACCGTACTTTGGGGTTATTGAGCGCCTCATTGGCTATGCTCGCGATGTTACGGTGGACCCATCAACAGCTCGAAGTGCCTTTTTCCGCGAATTCGTTATCGATCCGATAAGCGCGCTGTCGCAGTTTGAGCCTAGGCAAATCCTTTTAGTGCGGTCTGCAGGAGACGATAGTCCAGGCTCTCCCGATCTAGACGGATCTCCAGACAGTTCCGGCCCGGAGATTTTTGGTCCAGTAAGTGAAGAGACCGGCCCAACTTGGAAGCTCATAGGGCGTGGCACAATTCAAGGGGTGGAAATGGCTGGCTCCTTGGGGCCAGTAGTCGCGAGCGTGCCGGACAGCATTGGAGTTGCGATCCCCAGTCCTAGCTCAAAATCAGGGTTCTGGCTTCTTTCACCTTTCATAGACCCAGCAATCGCGAGGCAGCACAGTATATTTAAGACGGCGCTGCTGAAAGCGCTGAACCACGGAAAACCGGAGAGCGACCGGATCAAAAAGAAAGAGTTCGATAATTGGCTAAATGACACGGATAATCGAAAAGACCTGTTGTTGAACCGTGTTGGCGATTTGAGTACCGCATATGAGGCAGTTGATAAGAACATAAATGTCTCTTCGATGTGTTTGTACTCCGGCCCCCTGCCCGACGGCTCAGAAAAAACAGAACTCCACTTCGGACGGTTTGGGAAATGGGAAGCGCGAGGTGAAGGCGGACTTGGTTGGCTAGCTACCGGCGATGCTGATCTGAAGGTCAACAGACGAAGAGCCAGATTCCTGCACCATTACAGTAAGCTGTTGGGGGAAGTTGTAACGCTGACCATCCCACATCACGGTTCAGACAACAACTTCAACGCAGAACTGTTGGAGCGTGTGGAGCCATGTTTCTGTGTAGTGGCCGCGGATGCGGTCGGCAAGTGGCGGCACCCGGGCACCAAGGTTTTACAGGCTATCGCATCTCACGGCAGATTCCTGTCGGTCGTTACTTCAAATGAAGCCTCAACTGTTGAGGAGATGGCTTACATAGATTGAGCGACGGTAACTTTCAGTAGCAATACCGTAGACGCATCACTCATCCATTTCGACCGCCCCCCTCAAGCATCACACAAACACACATTTTCTGAGGGGAACACATCACCAAATTGTTGCACTCAGAATGCCGACTCCTCTATCTAAACTATTTTAAAATATATTGTGTGTTTGTGTGCGCTACCGCCTCGAAGCCCCAATAAAATTGGGCGCTCGACCACGCACACATTTCCAAATCCGTGTGTGCGCTTCCACACAAAAATGTGCGGGCGACCTGATCCCTCGAACCGCCTATCACTACCGCACACATTTATTGTATGCGCTGCACCTATAGGCGCACACATTACCGCCCGATCACTTGCTCTAACCGATGGACGTCGACCCGCACACCCGATCCGAGACCATCCAAACGGGTCGTGTAACGCTTCTTTTCTCGCTTGCCATCGCACCACACCTTCGGCGTATCCATGATCCTACGCGCTATCAGCCAGTTGTAGAAACGAATGCTCGATATGCCATCGGCAAACGACCGAATGACTTCAGTGCGCAGATACGCGGCCTGCTCTTGCCTGTCAAACCACCCGTCTCGATCACGCGACGAGTATCCAACCTCTCCCTCATCGTCGTCTCCGTCGAACCGATCATCGTCGGTCATGAGATAGCGCAATGTCACGCCCTTCTTCGCTTCGATGAAGTTGAGCATTGCCTCCGCACATTGGAAGCAATCGTCGAGCGCCTCGTCCACATCCTCGGACATCCAACACTCGAACGCATCAGCGACCACCTGTGTCTCGATGTCCATCAGGTCGCCCGCGACAATGGCCGGAGCCCACGCAGCTGCTGCCGACTGTAACATGCCATCCTCACCATCGTAGAGCCTCGAGATCGCCCGCATATACCGGGCGTCGAGGTCGTCGCACTCAAGTATGCGCCGAACGAGTTCAGGCCCAGCGACGCCGTAGTAGCGTTTGAGTGCGCCGTCGAACGCCCGCACGTCCTCAAGCGACAATTGCGGGAACAGAAACTCTGCTGTGAGGTCGAACGAACGCACGACCTGCCCCGCCGCCTGCTGCTGCCCCGACAACTCGAACAACCCCTCAATCGTCTTTTCTGACGACACCATGATGTTGACGATCCACGACGACGTTTCGCGCAACTTAATCGCGGACGACATCCGGTTTTTCCCCTGACCGTTCGCGAGCATGTAGATGATGTCCTGCACGAGGCCCTTCTGAGCGGTCGCAGCTTTCGACAACTCGTCGAGGAACAATCCGACGTCGGCCGCCTCACGCGCGAGGCCCTCAGCACCCGCGACCGTCGTGTTGAACGACCGCAGGCATCCGTCTTTAGTCGGCTTGCCCCAGCATCCGGCACCTGCCATCAGGGCGTAGGTTTTGCCCGTGCGCGACTGACCAGCAAAGTTGAAGAAAGCGCCGTTCGGCGCGTTGACACGTTCCAGGACAGGGGACGACAAGCCGAAGAGAATGCCAAGCAACCAACCTGGCTTTTGATGCGCACGCGACAATACCTCCGTCCGCCATTCGTCGAGTGTCGTTGAGGTGCCATATTTTAGGTTTGCGTCAGGCATTAGCGTGATGCCTTCCCCATTGATCACGCGGTCTCCAACGATAAAGGCGCGGTTTTTCTGCCACCCGTTTGACGTGTAGGCGGTGATCGGGTCGCCGTACCACATTGCGACGTACTTCAGGAGTTTCGACACACCGTCCGGGTTGTATCGCACGCCGTGATCGGCCAACCACGCGGCCATTTGATCCCGCTTCGCGATGTCACCGCGCTTGACGACGACTTTCCGATCACCGAGGTCGATGTGCAAACCTCGCGCCGCATCCTCGTCAATGGGTTCCAGAAACCCCGTCACTTCGAACTTCGAGAACGTCAGCGGCAACACCAACTTCTCGTCGTCCTTTTTCATGACATGCGAAATACCCTCGTCAGTGACGGCGAACCATTCAGCGGCGGAAACACGGAATTTGCGCGAATGCTTCTTCGGGTCTGCTTTATCTAGCTTACTCATCTTCCAAATCCCAATCTGTCGTTTCCCATTTCCGCACTCCCTCCTCGGCCATGCGTCGCACAACGTCGTCAAGGTTTGCGTACTCCTCCGTTCGACACGCTGCTGGGAACCACTTGTCTGCGAACTCGACGGCCTCCTCAGGCGAACACCCGAGCTCTCCGACGACGTATCCTGTGACGGACAACAGCACGTTGTTGCGATTGCCGTCCGAAATGTTCTGCAACTGACGCGCTGCGGCATTCACGCCGTCGACCTTTCGCTCAGCCGCAAGCACGCCCCAATCGAACAACGTCACGCGATGTCCGCTTGAGCGACGTATCACCACCTTCTCGGTTTTAATCTCAGACAGAAACGCGCGGACCTGTTGCTCCGTGATCTCGGGCAAATCCTCGGGCGAAGCATCCAGCGGCGACATATCATGGATCCATTGATATGGCCGCCGCGTTTTCGGGTGCATCCCAAACGCCGCGATCTGCCCACTGTGGCCAAAAATCTCAATCGGATGTGGTTTCTGCGAACGAACGTTGCCGCGATACATGAGTAGCATCTTTGGTGATTTGCCGACGCGCACGAAGTCAGTTGGCGGCAAGTGCGTCTCGATGTGCGCCCGAATTGCAAGCGCAGCCTGTTCGTCTTCCTCGTCGATGTCGATGGACACAATGCCGTGGCATGCGCCGTGCACCATGCCGATACGTTCACAGTCGCCACCTCTGATCATGCGCCGCACATCAGGCGAGAAGAAGCGGTGATTGATGAACCAGTCGAGCGTCTTCTCGGTCATTGGCTGATGCTGCAAAGCACCCCACTTGACCGTCGTGCCTTTCGCATGGGTCAGCGGGATCATGTTGCGCCAACCGTTGTCGAAAAGTTTCGGAGCGATATCTTCATATCTCATGACGCGACTCCATCAACTTGAGAGCCGCTTGATATGCGTCCTCGTCAAACGTCTCCTCGGGATAGGGAAACGCCTCGATGGGTTTTATCTTCAGGATTGTTGCACCCGGCGTTGGCTGAGATGGATCGCGTTTCCAAGGGCGCAGTTTGAACCGGAAGAAGCGATGCCGCAGTTGTCTATAGATGGGCGCGAAGTCATAGTTGTCGCGCGGAGGCGTTGTCTCGAGTTCGTAAACTTCGAGCATACGCTGCAGCAGACTCCAGTCGTTCTTACGCCGACCGAACGTGCAATCCGGTTTGAGCGAAGAGATGAACGTCGCACCTTTATTTGTCATGCAATCGAAGGTGACTGTGTATCGTCCGCCGTCATTCGTCACGATCACCTCGTCTATGAGGCAGTTACGGATGAGATCATTCATTGTCGTTCTCCTTACTAAGGAGCGCGATCAAGACCTTGAACTTCAGTGGGCATGTTCACGAAAACCGCATACAAATCGGCTACATCCTCATGAATACGTCAACGCCAACCGGAGCGCGGCCTCAATCCTCGCTCCGGTTATTTCACTCGATGCGATCGTGCCCACTCGAGCACGTCCGAGCGGTCGTACCGAATTGTGCGGGTGGTCATGTGAAGAAAGGGAGGCCCCTCGCCGCGTTTGCGCCACTCAAACAAAATGTCTTTGCCGACGCCTAGAAACTCCGCACATTCCGCGGTGTTCATCAAACACGGTGTCTCTTGATGAGAAACCAGCGCCTCGCGTAGTCTTAGGATTTCGGCGGATAAATCCTCGAATGGTTCTGCTACAGTCATGCAACTGCTCCCTATGGAGCCAAACGACCGTGCGTCACCCTCCGTGGCCTATGCCAGTCGACGCAAGGCCTCCATCGCGTTGGGGTTATCGCCGCGACAGGGGCTGATTTCAAAATCACGGATTTAACTATTCCGTTGCAGTAACTTACAAACCACTGTTAATCCGCTCAACTGCTATTAAAGGTGCCAACCCGCATTCCGCGATAATGCGATCGGCGATCTTGTTGACGTCTTGATGGTTGGCCGATCCCTGGTCGTAGACGTCTTGCACCGACTTCGGAGTGTCCCCCCGCAATTCATTGATGATGTACTCTGGCAGCCGCGCTCGTCTTGCCGCTGTCGTGAACAAGCGACGACAATCGTGCTGACGGAGCACTTTGATCTCTTTTGTTTGTGCACCCTGCCCGACCGTTTCTTTTAAGGCCATGAGCTGATGAATGTGCCCGGTGCGCGACTCTGCTGGGAATACATACCCGCTACGATGCGGAAGGCGCCTCAGCGCCTCGATCAGAACGTCTGCGACCGGAAAAGTCCTGGAAAGGCCGTTCTTCATTTCGTTGATCGTGATCGTCTTACGCTCCAAGTCGACCTGATCCCATGTCAGCGTTCTTGTGTTGAGCGAGCGAAACCCTGTGAACAGCATTGTCAGCCAAGCCGTTCGATGTATCAGACTTCTTCTCGACAGAATGAGGTCAAGCGCGGGCCATTTCTCTTGCGGATCGAACAAAACATGGCTGGCCGGTTTGTGCCGCTCCATGATCTTTAGATCAGCAGATACATCGAAACACCGCCTCAGGGTCGAAGCCCGCCGGAATGCCATTCTGATGATTTGTGCCAAGTGCAGCGCGGTTGATGGCGACTTTCCCTTAATCGCGTCCTCGAGCATTGGAAGCGTGATCCGTTCGATTGGTTTGGCGAACAGGTCGGCCAGATGGTTCTTGATCTGAAGGCGGTAGTTGTCCTTGGTTTCCGCTTTCGCGGAAGATCGAGCAATGTGAGACTCGAACGCATCCATCAATGTTACGACCTGTGTTGCAGCTGCGTCCGTACCAGCTTCGAGATCGGCAATCTTATCTCGCGCGATGTCCATTGCTGCATCACCGGTCGCGATCTCTGGCCAGCGCCCAATCTTGATTGAACGAACCTTGCCATTGATGCGCTTAGACATGATCCACGTCTTGGTTTGAGCACCGACAGCAAGGCGCAGTCCGCGGAAGGCATCGCCGTCGTGTCGATAGAAAACAGTGTCGCTCTTTGACGGCTTAATCGCCTGGATCTTCGGGCGGGAACGTAGGTTGGCCAGGTTCGGCATATCGGACCTCTGCAACAATCTCTGCAACATTTGGTCCTGACGTAATACGATCTAACCGGGCGGCGCCCCAACCGGAGATCGAGGTGACGAAGCAAAAGCGTGTTGTTTTGCAGTCAGTTACCTGATCAAAACCGATCAAATACGGCTTGCGGTCGGGCTCTGTTAATCAATTGGTCGTAGGTTCGATCCCTACCGCCGGAGCCATCTTTCTACTTTACCCGTTCAGGGCATCCTCAAAGTCGGCGCGCAAGTTGCGTTTTAGGACTTTGCCGGTTGCATTCAGGGGCAACGCATCCACGAAAACAACTTTGTCCGGTATTTGCCATTTGGCAATCTTGCCGTCGAAGAACTCCAATAACTCGCCCTCGCTGGGCTCTTCACCTTCTGCCTTTACGGCAACTAGAAGTGGTCTTTCATCCCATTTCGGGTGTGGTACGCCGACGACCGCCGCAGTTGCCAACTTAGGATGTGCGACGGCGATGTTTTCCAACTCCACCGAACTGATCCATTCCCCCCCTGATTTTATGATATCTTTAGACCGGTCCCGGATAGTCATGTATCCGTCAGAATCCAATGTGGCGACGTCACCGGTTGCGAACCAACCGTCGCTCAGCAATTGCTGATCCTGCATTTGGAAGTAACTATTCAACACCCAATGACCTCGGACCATCAAGTCACCTTGTGTTGCTCCGTCGTGCGGCAGATCGTTGCCGTCATCGTCAACGATTTTTAACTCGACGCCGTACGGTGGACGTCCCTGATTTTCGCGCAGCTTATGCTGCTCTTCGATAGGTAAATCAACGTGCTTTGCCATCGGATAGTTTGTGGTACCGAGCGGGCTCATTTCGCTCATACCCCAAGCGTGAACCGTATCGACGCCGTATCTCTCGCGGAATGTTTCGATCATTGATGGCGGACAAGCTGCACCACCGATAACCGTCCGTTCAAGAGTCGTCAGCTTTGAGCCGGATTTGGCCGCAAACGCCAAAAGCCCCTGCCAGATGGTCGGTACACCCATAGCTAAGGTGACACCATAGGTGTCGATTAGGTTTACCAGCGCCTCACCATGCAAATCGGGACCCGGCAGAACCATCCTCGAACCCGACATGGCGCATGCATACGGCGATCCCCATGCATTGACATGGAACATTGGGACGACCGGCATAACCGTGTCCATAGCCGAATACCCGATAACATCCCGTGTGTTTGAGGCAAAGCTGTGTAACAAGGTCGAGCGGTGTGAATATAGCACACCTTTGGGGTTGCCAGTTGTACCTGAGGTATAGCAAAGGCTCGACGCAGTGTTCTCATCGAAAGTGGGCCACTCAAAGCCCGGGTCCCCAGAACTGATCAACTCGTCGTAGAATTTCACGTCAGGCACCTGAGAAAGGACCGCTTCATCTCGTGGCCCCATCAAAACGAAATGTTGAACTTCGCTCAGTTGTTCATGTAACGCAGCTACAAGAGGTAGAAATGTTGCGTCAAAAAAAAGCACCTTATCCTGTGCGTGGTTGATAATATATGTCAGTTGTTCGGGAAACAGTCTTGGGTTGACCGTGTGGCAAACGAAACCAGCGCCCGACACACCAAAGTAAATCTCAAGATGCCGCCGGTTGTTCCACGCTAACGTCCCGACACGATCCTGTGGTTGCAGGCCAAGCGCAGTCAAGGCCGACCCTAACCGTCGGGCGTTTTCCGCAACTCGCGCCCAACTGGTCTGAGTGACATTTCCGCCCCCTTCAACCGAATAGATATCGGTGCCACCGTGATAGCGTTCGGCGTGATCAATCAGTGACGAAATCAGCAATGGCTGCGTCATCATCTGTCCCAGCATGGACGTCCTCCCATTGTTGGCGCAATTGTCCTTTCGAACGCGCCACACCTTGTGCCTGTGAAGTTCACGAATATTTCCGAGCTTCCAACAGGCGTTTCCTTGGCATTGAACCTGCCAAGGAATTAATTGTCTGACAATAAGAGAATGCGCAATTACTTGATCGCTGGCAGCTTTTGCAGTTTTTGCTCAATCGCGGTGCCGCAAGGCATAAGCAACCAATTCTGCAGTTGAGCTGTCTTTGCCATCAGCACTAACCTGTCCATCCACAATCGGACCAAGCGAAGTCGCCAGATCCTTGCCCAATTCGACGCCCCATTGATCAAAAGAGTTGATGCCAAGCAAGACGCCTTCGACAAACACGCGGTGTTCATAAAGTGCAATGATCTGACCAAGAACAAATGGTGTGAGCTTTGGATAGATCAGGGTAGTGGATGGTCGGTTACCCGAAAACACGCGATGACGCGCCTGCCTTTCCAGTTCGTCGCCCTGCAAACCTTTTTCCATCATTTGGGCTCGCGCTTCATCCAATGTTCGACCGCGCATCAAGGCTTCGGATTGCGCAAGGCAATTGGCCAGCAAAAGGCGATGATGATGCGCCAGTTCCGGCTCGTGCCCTTCAGCCGCAACCATGAATTCACACGGAATTGTGTCGGTACCCTGATGAATCAGTTGATAAAACGCATGTTGCCCATTGGTGCCCGGCTCACCCCAAACGACAGGCCCCGAAGGAATAGTCAGCGTACTTCCATCCATAGCGACAGATTTACCGTTCGACTCCATCTCCAATTGCTGGAAATAGGCGGGTAAGCGCAGCAAGCGCTGGTCATACGGTAAGACTGACCGGCTTGTGTAGCCCAATACCTGTCGATGCCAGACGCCAAGCAAAGCCAACATGACCGGCAAATTTTCAATCCACTCCGCCGATTGAAAATGCAGGTCCATGGCCTGTCCGCCGCGCAAAAATGAGTCGAAAGCGTTTGAGCCCACAGCGATCATTACCGGCAAGCCTACTGGTCCCCAAACCGAGTATCGGCCACCAACCCAATCGGCAAACCCGAAGACACGCTTTGAAGGGATCCCAAAAACCTCTGTTTTGTCCAAGGCACTGGAAACTGCCGCGAATTGACGTGCCGGATCGCCACCCCCATCAACCATCCAGGCGCGCGCCGTGCGCGCATTGGTCATGGTTTCAATTGTTGTAAAAGTTTTTGAAGCGACGATAACCAGTGTTCGTGTTGGATCAAGTGCTCGCAAAGTATCCGCAATATGGGCGCCATCCACATTCGAGACGTAATGCAACTGTGGTCCGTCATGATATGGTGATAACGCGTGAGTAGCCATCACAGGACCTAAATCAGAACCCCCGATCCCAATATTAACGACGTCGGTAAAGCTGCCCCCTGCACCTTTTGCAGTGCCACCCCGGACCTCTTCCGCAAAGACGCGCATGCGTTGCAACGTTTCAAGAACACCGGGCATCACATCCTGCCCATCAACTCTGACGGGACCTCCGTCAAGGTTACGCAGTGCGGTGTGAAGCACCGCCCGACCCTCAGTTTCATTGATTTTTTCGCCCGCGAACATGGCATCACGGCGTTCAGCAAGCTCAGCCTCATCGCAAAGACGGATCAACGAAGACCGGATTTCGTCGTCAACTCCGGTTTTGGAGTAGTCAAACAGCAGTTCCCCAGTCGAAGCCGAGAATTTCTGAGCGCGATCCCCGTTGGTTTCAAACAGATCCAGAATGCGTCGGTTTGAATGTTTTGCTGCCAAAGTTTTCAAGGGTTCCAATTGCATGTTTACTACTCCGCCCAATGTACGGTCATGCCGCTGAGTACAGCTGCGATTGGTGCTTCCTCGGGCGGAAGGCCCATTGCTCGGTCCAGCGCTTCGCGCTTGGATGCGCCGAAGATGACCAGGTGTTTGGACAAAGCCCCATCCAACACCGGTGCCGTAAGGGTTATGCGCGGCTCCGGCTGCACCTCGGTTCGAGCGATCGAAAGGATGGGCGCGTGGCTGTCCAGTGCAGCTTCCAAGCCCAGCATCCCCGGAAAAAGCGAAGCGGTGTGCATATCCTCTCCCATTCCAAGCACCAAAACCGAAAGCGGAAGAACCGGTGCAATCAGAGTTTCAATCTCGGCCAGTGCATCTTCGGGGTTCCGTCCGGATACATAGAGTGGGACATACTCCGCGACCGATGCTCTGTTGGTCAGCAACCTTTCACGGATCAACCTTTCGTTTGAACGTGCATCGTCGTTTGGCACACATCTTTCGTCTGTGGGCATTACCCGTACACGTTCCCATTCCAGATCAGCGGCACACAAAACGTCAAATATCGGCCCTGGCGTGGTTCCACCGGGAACCGCCAAGGCAACTTTTTCATTGTGCAAAAGCGCAGACTCGATGTCACCGGCCAGCGCGTTGGCAACATCTATTGCCAGCATGTCGCGGTCGGGATATTCCTGAAAATTCATGGCTTTATTCCTTGCCAATGGCGACCATCACGTTTCATCAGCAACTCGGCGTCGCCGGGCCCAGTGCTGCCGCTGTCATAAGGTTTAGGGACATCACCACGTGCTTGCCATCCGGCGATTATCGGATCGGTCCAAGCCCACGCCGCCTCAACCTCGTCCCCGCGCATGAAAAGTGTTTGATTTCCCCTAATAACGTCCATGATCAACCGTTCATACGCGCCCGGAGGATCTTGATTTTCCGGCCCCAACGCTTCGGCGAAACTCATGTCCAAAGGGACATCCACCAAACGCATCCCGCCCGGACCCGGTTCCTTGATCGTCACTTTGAGCGTGATGCCTTCGTTTGGCTGCAGCCGGATCGATAATACGTTGGCGTGGCGCCCAGCGTCTTCGCCAAAAATCGAATGCGGTGCATCCTTGAACATCACATTGATTACTGAGGACCGTGCAACCAGCCTTTTGCCTGTTCGCAAATAGAACGGAGTCCCGGCCCACCGCCAGTTGCTTACATGAGTGCGCAGAGCAACATAGCTTTCAGTGGTTGAGCGTGGATTTCCAACCACATCTCGGTATCCCGGCCCCTGTGGTCCTGCCAAAAACTGCCCGCGCACAATGTGATGCGGTTCTACCAAATCCAACGCGCGGATCACCTTCAGTTTCTCATCCCGAACTGCGTCAGGATCAAACTTGGCAGGTGGCTCCATTGCGATCAGGCACAACAATTGCATCAAGTGGTTCTGGACCATGTCACGCATTGCCCCTGCGTGTTCATAGTACTCCTCCCGCCCATCGATTCCGACGGTTTCTGCTACAGTAATCTGAATGTGGTCGACATACTGGCTGTTCCATAGTGGTTCAAAAAGCATATTGCCAAACCGAACGGCCATCAGATTCTGAACAGTCTCTTTTCCCAGGTAATGGTCAATTCGGTAAATTTGACTTTCTTTGAAATGCGTCGCCAGCGTCGCATTCAGGCTTCTGGCGCTGGCTAAGTCGTGACCAAATGGCTTTTCCACAACGATCCTTGTCGTTTCGTTGGTAAGACCGTTCTTGTGAAGTCTTTCTGCCAGTGGGCCGAAAAGTTCTGGTCCCACAGAAAAATAGAATGCCCTAATACGATCACTCTGAACCATCTTAGCGAGCTGATCCCAGCCGTCTTCGCGGTGGGCATCTAGTCGAAGGTAGTCAAGGCACTCGAAGAACCTGCTAAGCGCTGACGCATCGTCTGCAGGCACCAAACCCCGCAACTGTTCCGCCACCATATCGCGGAACGTTTCAGTATCGAGATTTCGTCGCGCAATCGCGATGATACGGGCGTCAGTTGGCCATTGCCCCGCACAAAAACGACGAAACATTGCCGGCAATATCTTGCGCTGCGCCAGGTCGCCGGTGCCACCGAATATGATCAGATCGAACGGGTCGACAGGTATGACGCGAGAAACCATGACTTTTCCTTACCTTACCCCCTTGGCCATGTCCAATGTTAGCGCAATCATATTTAATGTTCCCACTCATCAAAACTCTGTCAGAACCGGCGCAGTTGTCTTTCACCTTAGGCAGCAAACGATTAGACCTGTCGAACCGTTGCAACGAACCGGAATCTATAATGAAAGACACTGCCACTCAGACTGCCAATATTGGCAAATTTCGCAACAAATTGGTAACTGCAGATGGTCAGACTAGGGCGTCAGTTGCGTTGACCAATCCCAAAACGCTTTGGTTCAACACCGGAACGCTTTGCAACATCGAATGCGTTAGTTGTTACATTGCCAGTAGCCCAACCAATGACGCGTTGGTTTATATCTCCGCTGCCGAAGTGAATGACTACCTCAACCAGATCGAAGCCAGAAACTGGCCTGTACGTGAGATCGGATTCACTGGTGGCGAGCCATTTATGAACCCTGAGATGATAGAAATAGCTCGAGCCGCGTTAGAACGCGGGTACGAGGTGCTGATCCTCACAAACGCTATGGCACCCATGATGCGAAAAAAGATGCGCACCGGTCTTCTGGAGCTGCGTCGTGAATACGGCCCCAAGCTTACACTTCGAATTTCGGTCGATCACTACAGGCCGGATCTTCACGACGAAGAACGCGGCTGCGGCAGTTTTGCGAAAACGGTTAGCGGAATGAAATGGCTGCGCGACAACGGTTTTAATATGGCGGTTGCAGGACGGTCAGTCTGGGGCGATTCCGAAAAAGACAGTCGAATCGGATACGCTAACTTTTTCTCTGAATACGGATTTTCTATCGATGCCAATGATCCGTCGAAGACAGTTCTTTTTCCCGAGATGGACGAAACTGTAGAAGTCCCTGAAATCACCACCAAGTGCTGGAGTATTTTAGGGAAATCGCCTGAAGCGGTGATGTGTGCCAGTTCACGAATGGTAATAAAACGCAAAGGCGCAAAAAAGCCAACAGTTTCGGCCTGTACTCTGCTTCCTTATTCCCCAGAGTTCGAGATGGGAACAACCCTGGCCGAAGCCGAAGAAGATGTGCACCTGAACCACCCGCATTGCGCCAAATTCTGCGTATTGGGCGGCGCCAGCTGCTCAGGCTGATCAGTTCAATTCTGGAGATTTCCAGAATTTCGTTCCGGAGGCACCCGCTGAAACCCTCCACCCTTTCTTATTCAAAACAAAGAAAGAGCGTCCATCAGTGAACCTTACGGTTTCGGCCGTGCGCTCATCGCCATACATCGCACCCGTTTCAGCAGTCGCGTCATATCCATAAGTAATAAAATTCTCGAGGTCCGCAGGCGTTTCGAACATGATCACGAATTTTGATTCGAATCCGCCGATGCCTACGGCCGCACCTACACCGCCAGAACCCATGTTCATATACGTGTGCTGTCCAGTAACCTTTGAAACAGCTACGCCGCGCCCATAGCCAGCCGAGACCGGAAACACCGTAACCTTGCGAGAGTCGAATACGGCATACCCCGCAGCAATTTCATACAACGAGCTCGCTTCTGGGTTTTCAGCAAGAAGCTGGTTCAGTATTTGGTCGGCCATAGCGTCCAACTTGACGCGCGTTTCTTCCGGTGTCGCCTCGTTTGACAAAAGTTCAGTGGTGGAGTCGATTGTCTGGTCGACAGCGGTGGCACCTTTTTGGATTGTGTTTCCGACTGTTTCCGCCCCGCGGCCTACAGCATCGGCTGAATTTTCGGCGCCTTTTTTGATTTTGTCTAGCAGGCCTTGTCCGGATGCAGGGCTACTGATGCAGGCTGCGAAGATAAGAAACAGTACTCTGTACATGATACGATTCCTGACTGGATAATCGGTTTGATCGACACAATAACCCACATCCGTGAAAAGGTAACAGGCCTTGCAAAGCACAGGCTGAATATCATTTGTTGACCGTTCAGTTGACCCTGAATTCGCCCACTACATTTCGCCATTCGCCTGGCGCAATCATTTTGCGATGTGTAAACCGCACTGAATGCAGCGGCCCTTCGATCTCTCTCTGCCAAAAATCGATGAAATCGAATAGTTTTGGGTGATCAGGTGCCAGATCGTATTCCTGCCAAACAAACGTGTTCAAGACATGAATGTAGTCAGGCATATGGTAGAAAAATTCAGCTGTTGTCAGTCCATAGCCTTTGAGCATCAATTCGGTTTCGCTTTGCTGCATGCAGACCTCCGATTTTTTTGCCAGGTCCCTTTAGCGTAACACGTCGACCACCTAATTCTTACTTAACAATATGTTACTCTGATGTTACGGGGTTTTTTGCACACAGAACTGTTGCTTGCTTGCACCTTATGTGCCAGGTCTGATAAGGTGCATCCACAAGATATAGACCCTGCACAAAGAACGGGCAGTTTACGTGAGCGATACGCCAGAAATTCCTGAAAACATGGATGAAACACCGCCGGAACGCCCTGTTTACGACGGTCCCACGGTATCAATCGAATCCGAGATGCGTACATCGTACCTGGATTACGCGATGTCCGTTATCGTGTCCCGCGCGATCCCCGATCTGCGTGACGGACTGAAGCCCGTGCACAGGCGTATTCTTTATGCGATGCACGAGACCGGGAACACGCACGATAAGGCCTATCGTAAGTCCGCGCGCCCAGTCGGCGACGTTATGGGTAAATATCACCCGCATGGCGACAGCGCGATTTATGACGCGCTAGTGCGAATGGCGCAGGATTTCTCGATGTCGCTGCCGCTGTTGGATGGTCAGGGCAACTTTGGCTCGATGGATGGCGATAACCCCGCAGCCATGCGCTATACCGAAGTGCGCATGGACAAACCGGCGGCCTCTCTACTTGCGGATATCGAGAAAGAAACAGTCGATTTTCAGGACAATTATGACGGCAAGGACAAAGAGCCGACTGTCCTTCCTGCGCGTTTCCCGAACATGTTGGTCAATGGCGCAGGTGGTATCGCCGTGGGTATGGCGACGAACATACCACCGCACAATCTTGGTGAAGTGATAGATGCCACGTTGGCTCTTATCGACAATCCGGATCTTACGTCTGAACAATTGATCGAATATGTCCCCGGGCCTGATTTTCCGACCGGGGGTGTGATGCTAGGCCGGTCCGGCGTTCGTAAGGCGTATCTGGAGGGGCGCGGTAGTGTTATCATCCGCTCAAAAACACGGGTCGAAGAACTGCGTAAAGATCGCTACGCCATCGTCGTGGATGAAATTCCCTATCAGGTGAACAAAGCCGCAATGATAGAGAAGATCGCTGAAGCTGTTCGTGAAAAGCGAATCGAGGGCGTAAGCCATGTACAGGACGAATCCGACCGCAACGGTGTACGCGTAGTTGTCGAATTGAAACGCGACGCGACCCCCGAGGTCGTGCTTAACCAGCTGTATCGCTTTTCGCCTATGCAAACATCTTTTGGTTGCAACATGTTGGCGCTGAACGGTGGGCGTCCCGAGCAGCTAACTCTACGACGGTTCCTGACTTCGTTTATTGATTTCCGCGAGGATGTAGTCGCCCGTCGTACCGCGTATGATCTGCGCAAGGCACGCGAACGAAGCCATATATTGTGTGGCCTTGCCGTTGCCGTTTCGAATGTGGACGAAGTGGTTGCTACGATCCGCTCCTCTGCTGATGCTGCCGAAGCGCGCGAAAAGCTCATGACACGCCGTTGGCCTGCTGCGGACATCGAAGGTTATCTACGTCTGATCGACGATCCTTTGTCCAAAATGAACGACGACGGCACTTATAACCTGACTGAAATTCAGGCTCGCGCCATCCTTGACTTGCGTCTTCAGCGCCTTACGCAACTGGGTGTCAAAGAGGTTACTGACGAACTGGAAGAACTGGCTGCCAAGATCAAAGAATACTTGGATATTTTGTCATCTCGCGAAAGAATTATGTCAATAATCGCAGACGAACTGCGCGACGTCCGCGACCAGTTCGCCGTCGACCGACGCACCGAAATCGTCGATTGGTCTGGCGACATGGAAGACGAGGATCTGATCGAGCGCGAAGACATGGTCGTGACAGTCACATCGGGCGGATACATCAAACGTACCCCTCTCGCAGATTTCCGCGCTCAGAAGCGAGGTGGCAAAGGTCTATCGGGAATGCAGACCAAGGAAGAAGACGTGGTCACCACCCTCTTCGTTGCTAATACCCATACACAGCTGTTGTTCTTCACCACCGATGGGATGGTCTACAAGCTCAAGACCTGGCGCCTGCCGCAATCTGGGCGCACCGGCAAAGGCAAAGCTATCGTAAATATTCTGCCAATCCCCACGGGTGTTTCTATCGCCGCCATCATGCCTGTGGATGTACCGGATAATGAATGGGATAACCTGCAAATCGTCTTTGCCACCAGCGCCGGAGACGTTCGAAGGAACGCGCTAAGTGATTTCACTAATGTAAAACGTAACGGCAAAATTGCTATGGATTTGCCTGACGGCGTCGAACTGGTTAACGCGCGTATCTGTTCCGAAGATGACGACGTGATGCTGGTCACCAATTCGGGTCGCGCGATTCGGTTCCAGACTACTGCGGTGCGTGTCTTCAAAGGGCGTAAATCCACAGGTGTGCGAGGAATAAAACTGTCTAACGGCGACCGTGTTGTGTCGATGTCGGTGATCCGCCATTTCAAAGCCTCCTCGGACGAGCGAGCCGCCTATTTGAAAATGCGACGTTTGATGGCCGGAGTGACAGACGAGGCCGAAACTGATGAGGATGAAGGCAATGCTGACAGCGTATTGCCGCAAGACCGCTATGCCGAAATGTCCGCAGCCGAAAACTTGATACTGACGATCACAGCTGGCGGCGCGGGCAAGTTAAGCTCCAGCCACGACTATCCGGTCCGTGGGCGCGGCGGAGTGGGTGTCGCAGCCATGGACAAAGCAATGCGCGGCGGCGAGCTTGTTGCGTCGTTCCCTGTTGAAATCGACGATCAAATCATGTTGGCGACGTCAAAAGGACAGTCGATCCGAGTGCCCGTCGAAGGAATTTCCTTCCGTTCGCGCTCGGCTGGCGGTGTCAAGGTATTCAACACTGGCAAAGGCGAAGAAGTCGTCAGCGTTGCGTGGATTGCTGATCAAGGCGATGAGGACGCGGAAGAATAAAGCAACAGAAGCAGAACAAATTCGATTTTGGTGCGTTGGTTTATCCTAATTGGCGCAAAGCTTTGTCGAATACCTAAGAAACACCGGATTTTTACAACCACCACGTTGACATATCGCGCGATACGCACCGAAACTCTGGCATTAAGTTAATTTATGTTTCGTTTTGGGGTGTTTGAGAGGCGATCCGACATGAAGGTCATTGCCTGTTATTCCAACAAAGGCGGTGTAGGTAAAACTGCGACAGCGGTCAACTTGGCTTATTCGTTGTCCTTGGCTGGCGTCCGGACGTTACTGTGCGATCTCGACCCTCAAGGGGCTTCGGGGTTTTATTTTCGCCTCAAGCCGTCGAAGTCACTTACAAATGCACGGTTCTTTGATGACACAAAGCGGCTGAATCAAGCCATTCGAGAAAGCGATTTTGAAAATCTTGATGTGTTACCGGCGAACCAGAGCTATCGTGGCTTTGACATCCTTTTGTCACAGATGTGCGAGCGAAAATCCCCTTTGGATAGAGCTTTGTCGGGCGTCCAATTCGACTATGAAGTCGTCGTGCTGGATTGCCCGCCGAACTTGTCGCTTTTTGCCGAACACATATTGCGCACGGCCGACGCGATCCTTGTACCGGTTATTCCATCGACCCTGTCACAGCGCACCTTCCACCAATTGGTGAAGTTCTTTAAAAAAAACGATCTTTCAATAAAAAAACTTCTTTGCTTTTTTTCTATGGTGCAAAAGACGAAAACACTGCACCGACACACGATTGAAGATATGAAAAGAACCTACGGAAAGCGATTCCTCAAAACGCAAATCCCCTTTGCGTCGGAGGTAGAACGAATGGGAATTTACCGAGCGCCTGTTACAGTGACAGCGCGCAACTGTAATGCAAGCAAGGCGTATTTGTCGCTGTGCGAAGAAGTCATCTTGCGCGTATTCAATTCTTAAACCCGCATGAATTCGTTAAGCACAACACGCGCTGACCATGTCATGCAACCGAAAATTTTTGGCGAATTCAAAGCCCGTAAATTTCTCCGAATTTTAGTTCGAGATAGTTCATCAATGGCTCTGGACCCGGCTCAAAGCCGCTCGCCCGGGTTATGACTTCACGTGGAGCATAAAGCCCACCGTGTCGTTGAACATGCAGGCGCAGCCAGTCAGTAGCACCCGATGTGTCACCTTGGGCAAGTTGCAGATCCAGATCGGGAACCGCGTTGCGTAACGCCTCATATAGGCACCCAGCGTAAACGTTCCCCAATGAATAAGTCGGGAAGTAGCCGAACAGGCCAACCGACCAATGCACATCCTGCAGGCACCCGTTTGAAGGTTTGTCCACTGCGTAACCAAAATCTGCCAGAAAGCGTTCGTTCCAAGCGGCTTCAAGGTCACTAACCTGCAAGTCGCCCTCCATCAGGGCCCGCTCAAGGTCAAAGCGAAGCATTATGTGAAGGTTGTATTGAACCTCGTCCGCCTCCGTTCGGATATATCCGTTGTGTACGCGGTTTACCGTTGCATAAAACGCGTCAGCGTCTTCAATTCCGAAATCTCCGAATACTTCGACCATTTGCCCGTAAAGCCATCCTGTGAAGGCCCGCGACCGCCCTAGTTGGTTCTCATATATACGGCTTTGGCTTTCGTGAACGCCCATCGAGACACCTCGGCCCAGCGGGGACAACGCAAAAGCCGGATCGATACCCTGTTCGTAAGCTGCGTGGCCAACCTCATGAATGGTCGAGTAAAAACAGTTGAAAGGGTCACTTTTACTGGTGCGGGTTGTGATACGAACGTCCGAACCGCTGCCAGAGCTGAATGGATGCACTGCCTTGTCTATTCGCCCCCTGTTCAGATCGTAACCGAACGCAATTGCCAGTTTCTGTGACAAACGCATCTGATCCAGTTCATCGAAACCGCCGCTGAGTGATTGCGGTTCAGGACGATCCAGAACTGCCGAACGCAAAGCGACAAGGCGCGGCCTCATCTGATCAAAGATGGTCGCAATCTGACTTCCAGTTGTATACGGCTCATAGTCTTCGACAAGCGCGTCGTAGATATCTCCGCCCTGCGCTAATGCCGCGCCCTCTTCACGCTTTAACGATACTACTTCCTCCAAAACTGGCAGAAATGCTCCGACGTTCTCATCCGCCCGAGCTTGCGCCCATGTGCCCTGAGCCGAGGATGTAACGCGTGCGATCGTCGTTGCCAAATCTGCGGGCACCTTTACGGCACGGTCATATGCCCGTTGGATTTCCCGCAGTTGAGCCTTACCTGCTTCGCTTTCCGCTCTGGCCTCGTGCAACCATTCTGCCACGCGCGGATCAGATCGACGCGCGTGCAAGACCGCTTCGATCGCCGCCATCTCTTCAGCCCGTTGCGGAGCGGCGCCGCGAGGCATAACCGTTTCCTGATCCCACCCCAATCGACCTGCAATTTGGTTCAAGGCAGAAGTTTCACGCTGATAGGCCATCAGGTCTTCAAAAGCTGTCATTGGGTTATGCTCCACGAAGCGAAGTTGCTATTGGATAAGCTGTTAGGAAACGGGCTCGCAATATTAGCGTCCAAACAACGACCGCAAGAAATTGATGAAAGATAGCGATCTGCCACGGCGCTGCATAGATAACGGTCATAATACCAACGACGACTTGTAGGGACAGAACTGCAAAGGCTGCGTTAAATGCAAATCGGGTCTGGAGATGTGCGCTTGCGCTGCCCTTGCGCCAAACCACAAACGCGAAAATAATAAGCAGGTATCCCAAGCATCGATGGACAAACTGAACCAACCCAGGGCTTTCGAAGAAATTTCGCCACATCGGGTCCAAAATGGTTGCATCCGGTGGCAATAATTGGCCGCCGATCAAGGGCCAGTCTGTATAGCTTCGCCCGGCATCTATACCGGCGACCAAAGCGCCGACAAGAATCTGAAGGAAAGCGAAGTGCATCAACCCTGTGGACAATGAAGACAACTTTGTTTCCTTCGATCGACGTGCTTGCATCAAGTCACGTTCATCCCTCCCAAGTTCAAAGATGTACCATGCCAGGAAGCCGAGAATGACGAACGCCAAACCCAGATGCACAGCAAGGCGATAGCTTGCGACGGCGATCATTCCTTCGCCTTGCGTCACACCAGATGCTACCATCCACCATCCGACCGCACCCTGAAAACCACCCAAAGCTCCTGGAATCAAAAGTTTACCAGTCCAACCTATTGGGACTTTCCGCGCTAAAAGGAACCCGAAAAAACCAATTGCCCAAACCAAGCCGATAACGCGACCTAGCTGTCGGTGGCCCCATTCCCACCAGTAGATGAATTTGAAATCATCCAGTTCCATCCACTGGTTTTGAATACGCCATTGGTCGATTTGTTTGTATTTTTCGAATTCCGCCTGCCAATCGGCTTCGTTCAATGGCGGGATCGCTCCGGTTATGGGGCGCCACTCGGTTATCGACAAGCCACTGTCAGTCAGGCGGGTAAGGCCGCCCACGGCAATCATCACTACGACCAATGCGAACAGGACCATCAACCAGACCCGGATGGCCTGCCTAGCTCCGCCGCGCCCCCTGTCGATCATGCCAGGTTGAACGGTCTGTTGTTTTTCGGTTTCCGAGACTTCTTCGAAGATGCTGCGCTTGCCGCTCATGCCGTCCTCATCTGTCACAATTTTTTGTGCAAGCTAGGGCCAAGGGTGCCTGAGGTCCAGCCTCAGCCCTTGTCCTTCCACCGGACCATCTGACGCATGATCCCGTGTAGCATCTGAACGTCTGCGCGGGTCATCCGCATGCGCGACCACAGGTTGCGAAGATTGACCTTCATGCCTTCGGCCTTTTCAGGCGGGTAAAAAAACCCTGCTTCCTCCAGCCGATCCTCGTAGTGTTCAACCAGTTTTTCGACCTCGATGCCTGTTGCCCAGTCGCCTTTGCCCAAATCAGTCGACTCATGCACCACATCGCCCGTCTGACGCATCCATTCATAAGCAGTCAACAATACGCATTGCCCCAAGTTCAGCGAAGCGTATTCCGGATTAACGGGTACTGAGATGATCGCGTTGGCCTTGGCAATATCTTCGTTTTCAAGACCGGCCCGTTCAGGACCAAACAATACCGCAACCTTCTCACCGTCTGCCACTTTCTCTGCCGCGATCCGCATCGCTTTTTCTGGGCTGAAAACGGGCTTGGTCAGACCACGTTGTCGTGCAGTCGTTGCAAAAACATAAGTGCGGTCGCCAAGAGCTCCGGAAAGATCATCGAACAACTGAGCTTCGTCCAGCAGTCGACCCGCCCCGCTCGACATTGCCACTGCCCTTGGGTTGGGCCAGCCGTCGCGAGGCGCAACAACCCGCATCCTGTCCAGCCCGAAATTCCACATCGCGCGCGCAGCGGCACCGATATTCTCGCCCATCTGCGGGCGTACAAGGACGAATGAAGGCTGGGATTTGTCGCTGGGCATAGCTCACCTAATTAAAACCACGCCTGCTGTAGTCGGCGCATTGCAACAGAGCAAGGCGTTTAGAGTGCAATTCACAAACACATCGCCATAAAAGTTTGCTTCGCCGCTGCAATCCGCTAAACCCCGCCAGAGACTAAAAAGCAAAGGACCCCGATGGAACCCCCCGAGCAGCCGCAGATTTACCTGATTACGCCTCCGGCGATAACGCTAAGCACTTTCCCGGACCAGTTGGCGCGCGTTTTGGACGGGGCTGAAATCGCCTGTATACGTTTGGCGCTGGCGGGCAATGACGAAGAGGCGATCGCAAGGGCGGCGGATGCTTGTCGCGAGGTTGCGCACGCCCACGATGTCGCGCTGGTGATTTCAAACCATTTACTGCTGGCGCAAAGATTAGGCTTGGATGGCGTGCATCTGGATGACGGTGCAAGATCCGTACGCGCGGCACGCAAAGAGCTGGGCCCGGACGCAATCGTCGGTAGTTTCTGCGGCGTATCCAACCATGATGGCATGACGGCAGGTGAGGCCGGGGCAGACTATGTTGCATTTGGTCCGGTTGGCGGCGAAAATTTGGGCGACGGAACGCGCGCAGAACGCGATTTGTTTCAGTGGTGGTCGGAAATGATCGAAGTTCCTGTTGTGGCTGAAGGCGGCCTTACACCGAGTCTGATGCGCGATCTGGCACCCTGCACAGATTTCTTTGGTATAGGGGATGAAATTTGGTCTAAAGATGATCCGCTGATCGAATTGAACACGCTTATCGCAGCAATCGGCTGAACCAAGCCTGAAATTATCCATTCTGACTTGCGCCTTAACCAGGCCTGCGGCATGACAACTTCATGAGACAGAACAGAAACATTCTGTGTATCGGCTCCGTTCTCTGGGACGTAATTGGCCGTTCAGCCAGCGCCATGCGCCATGGATCGGACGTGCCGGGTCGGATCACCCGCCTACCCGGTGGCGTGGCGTTGAATATCGCAATGACGCTTGTTCGGTTTGGAATGACCCCTACGCTTCTGACGAATGTGGGCCGCGATCCCGAGGGCGATGAATTGGTCCGTGCCTGTTCCCGTCTCGGCATGGTGACGGATTACATTTACCGCTCACAAGACCTGCCAACCGATCGTTACATGGCTGTCGAAGGCGCCAACGGCCTAATTGCTGCGATTGCTGATGCGCACTCGCTTGAGGCTGCAGGGCGGAAGATTTTGCATCCTGTAATCCGTGGACCATTGGGACATGAGAACGCTCCATTCGAAGGCCAAATCGCACTGGACGGTAATCTGACACAGGACTTGCTTGAAGAAATCGCTCAAGGCGCTGCTTTTGCCCGGGCCGATCTACGCGTGGCTCCGGCCTCTCCGGGAAAGGCTGAGCGCTTGCTTCCTTTTCTGAAGCACGCCCGAGCGACGCTATATGTAAATCTCGAGGAAGCGGGATTACTGTGTCAGCGGGACTTCACCGATTCAGAAAGCGCGGCCAAAGGTCTGTTGGATCGTGGCGCTCTACGCGTTTTGGTTACCGATGGCGGCAACTCGGCAACGGTCGCATCAGCATCGGGAGTTTTAACCCAAACACCTCCGTCTGTTTTGGTGACCCGCGTTACCGGCGCGGGCGACACTTTCATGGCTGCTCATATTGCCGCCGAATCCGGCGGAGCAGATGAGGCCATGGCGCTAAGCCGAGCCTTGAAAGCCGCCGCAACTTACGTTTCCGGAGAAACACCACTGTGATCGACATTCAATATTCCTCCGAAGTTCGAGCCGCCAAAGAAGCTGGCCAACCGATTGTCGCGCTGGAAAGCACCATTATTACTCATGGCATGCCCCACCCGCAGAACATCGAGGTGGCCGCACAAGTCGAACAGGACATCCGCGATGCAGGTGCTGTGCCTGCCACGATGGCCGTTCTCAATGGCAAGTTGAACGTGGGCTTGGAGTCCGAACAGTTGCAAGAATTGGGTCGCGCTCAGGGAGTTGCCAAAATTTCGCGTGCGGATATGGCGGCCTGCATGTCCGGTGGGGGGACTGGTGCGACGACTGTTGCCGCCACGATGATTGCTGCCCGTTTCGCTGGAATCGAAGTTTTTGCCACCGGAGGTATAGGTGGTGTTCATCAAGGGGCGGAAACGACCTTTGATATTTCCGCCGATCTGCATGAACTGGCACAAACGTCGGTTACGGTTGTCGCTGCTGGGGCAAAGGCGATCCTTGATTTGGCCAAAACTCTGGAAGTTCTCGAAACTTTAGGCGTGCCGGTCATCGCGTTCGGTCAGGACGAGTTTCCCGCGTTCTGGTCCGCCAAATCTCCCCTCGCAGCTCCACTGCGTATGGACAGCACCGAGGAAATCGCCAAGGCACATGCCATGCGCCGCGCCTTGGGCATTCCGGGTGGGCAACTGGTGGCAAACCCGATTCCCGATGCTGATCAGATTCCTGCCAAGGAATTGGCCCCAATCATCGCGGCGGCACAAGCTGATGCCGACGCTCACAGGATCACGGGAAAAGGAGTTACACCCTATCTGTTGCAGCGAATCTTCGAGCAGACCGAGGGACGTTCACTGACCGCAAATATTGCTCTGGTCCGCAACAACGCGCGGCTTGCCGCCAGAATAGCGACAGCTTTGTCAGCGCACGACGCACAAGTCTGCCCTATTGTACCGATGCCCGGAACTGCTTAACTAAATTCTCAAATCACTCAGGACTACATAGCCAGAAACATAATGAACACACCATTCGACGAAGAGCCTCATCGCCGCCCCGGTTTGTTAGCCGGTCTTCGCGCGTCTTTTTTGACGGGTATCGTCGTGATCGCCCCGGTTTGGCTGACGATTTGGCTAATCTGGTCTGTTGTGGGATGGATTGACAGCGCTGTTCTGCCACTGGTCCCGCAGCGTTTCCAACCCGAGGAATATGTCGGCATTAATCTGCGCGGCGTCGGCGTCATTATTTTCCTTTTCTTCACGATAATTGTTGGATGGATCGCCAAGGGCATTTTGGGCCGGTCGCTAATACACTTTGCCGAAAGTGTGGTGGATCGCATGCCTGTCGTCCGGTCTGTTTATTCCGGGATCAAACAAATCTCGGAAACCGTATTTGCGCAGACCGAAAGATCATTCGAAAAAGCTTGCCTGATCCAATATCCACGCCGGGGAATTTGGGCCATCGGCTTTGTTTCGACTACAGCCCGCGGCGAAGTCAGTACACGCGCAGAAACCAGTGGAGAGTTGTTAAGCGTCTTCGTCCCGACCACCCCAAATCCAACGTCCGGCTTCTTGCTGTTTTTCCCAGCTGAAGACGTTATCCTGCTAGATATGTCGATTGAAGACGCGGCAAAACTCGTAATCTCGGCTGGGCTTGTCTATCCCAACGACAAGGACCCCACGCAACCGCCTGAATAATCAGCCGAACATGGCATGAAGGTCGACAGTGCTGCGCTCGCCCAAGTCGGATTTGTGGTTGCGCAAAAAGGCGTCGGCAGCGGACTGACCCGCGTGTTTCAGGCGGTGCAACACAACTGGGTTCGGCACAATTTTGGTTGCCGCCGAAAGGTCGTTCATCAAGGCATCATCAGCGATCATGTGGATGAGAACACGGCTCATTTCCCCGGCTTTTAACTTACCGTCTTGTAGTAGGCGCTGCACGAAACTAATTGCCCGCAATTCTCTGAACAGAGAGGAGTTAAAACTGATTTCGTTGATGCGGTTTTGAATTTGCTGCGGCGTCTTTGGCACCTCGTCCCGCTCTAGTGGATTGATATTCACGATAACAACATCGTCTGGCAAGTCCCCGTTGAACAGCGGGTAAAGAGCCGGATTTCCAGTATACCCGCCATCCCAATATGCCTCAGTTCTACCGGATTTCGGATCAAAAATTTCAACTGCCTTGAACAAGTTCGGCAGACAAGCCGACGCCAATATTGCATCCGTCAAGATTTCCTGCCCAGTAAACACCCTGATCTTGCCGCTCCGGACACAGGTCGCACAAACAAACAGGCCAGGCCCATCTTTTGCACATATTTCATCGAAATTGAATCGGTCTACTACCGGCTCTAAAGGATTGCGGTAAAATGGACCGTAGGCGTACGGCGACACGAGACGGGACCACGTGTCGGCCATTGAGAATGGAACTGAATATTCCAATGCTTGCGCAATATGCGCAGGTTCCAAGCCGCGCATCCAATGGGCAATTCGCATGTCGCCAATGGCTCCCATACGCTTCCACAAACCGTCCAGATTGTCCCGTGCGCCTTGGCGCCCGGCATGAACCATTCCGGATTTAAAGGCAGCACCGTTCAAGGCACCGGCAGAGGTTCCCGTGATAGCCGCAACCTCAATGTCTTCTTCATCCAGCAGCCGGTCCAAAACACCCCATGTGAAGGCTCCATGTGCTCCGCCGCCCTGCAATGCCAGATTTATTCGTTTCAACTTCGCGCCCCCGTAACAATTCCAAATTCCATTGGAAGCTCGATTGTGGATCTGCCGTCGGAACCAAAAACAGTGATCACAGGAATCAACTTTAGATCGTCACAAAGCTGTCCAGCCCCCATCAACCGAGATCGTCGTACCCGTGATCTGTGCAGCTGCGTCCGAGCATAGAAAAACCGCCGTGCCGCCAAGTTGTTCGACCGTTGCAAATTCTTTGGATGGTTGCCGCTCTAGCATGATGTTCTTAATCACGTCCTCCCGGCTCATGCTGTATTCTTTCATTGTGTCGGGGATCTGAGCCTCGACCAATGGAGTCAGGACGTAACCGGGGCAGATCGCGTTACAGGTAATCGGCTCTTGCGCCGTTTCCAAGGCAATTGTCTTGGTCATGCCGACTACGCCATGTTTTGCCGCCACATAGGCCGCCTTGTAGGGAGATGCCGTTAAACCATGCGCCGAGGCAATATTGACGACGCGCCCCCAACCCGCTTCTCGCATCATTGGTAGCGCAGCTGCCACCGTGTGAAAGGCAGAGTTCATATTGATCGCTATGATCGCGTCCCATTTATCGACTGGAAATTGGTCAATCGGCGCGACGTGTTGAATACCCGCATTGTTGATCAAGATGTCGCAGGAACCTGCTTGCTCGATCAGTGCACGGCATTCCTCGCCCTTTGACATGTCTGCCTTTATGTACCGCGCGTTGGTGCCCGTTTCTTGGGCGATGCCGGCAGCCAGTGCGTGGTCTTCATCACGATCAGTAAAAGAATTCAGGATCACGTCCGCTCCGGCTTTGGCCAGTTCCCGCGCAACACCCAGACCGATACCCGAATTCGAACCGGTGATGATTGCAGTTTTTCCTGACAGGCTCATGCCACCTCTCCCACAGAGTCGATTCACTAACACAGTGCCATGCTGCACCTGCAAAGAAAACGGGGAAACGTCGCCGCAGTTTGCCACATGCAGCACCAACCCTATTGCCAAAAAAAACGCCCGCACGAAGCGGGCGTTAAGTTATTGAGGCAGGTTTCATACAGGCAAGAAACCTATCGAGCAGTGCATCCTTTATAAGCAATTCCGTGCCGTCATCCAAGCTAAAAGTTTGATAATATGAAAAATCATGGGTACGATGAATCTCAAACAAAATAAGGCCAGAGCAGGATTGTTTCCAAAATGAGCCCCAATATTCTCTGCCGCGTCCGATCAATGATCGTGGGAATCGCACCGATTTTTTCCGCGACTTTCGCGCACGCAGATTCGGCCCATGGCATAGCTATGTATGGAGACCCTGCCCTACCACCGGATTTTGTGTCTCTACCCTATGCGAACCCCGATGCGCCTAAGGGCGGTAGGGTCGTGTTCGGCAATACTGGCGGGTATGACAGTTTGAATCCATTTGTCCAGAAAGGCACCTCTCCCTGGCAATTGCGATTTTGGACGCACGAGGGGCTGATGGGCCGATCTTGGGACGAACCCTTCACTCTTTACGGTTTGTTAGCCGAATCAGTTGATACTGCGCCCGATAGGTCTTGGGTGGAATTTACACTGCGGGAAGAAGCCCGTTTTTCGGACGGCAGCCCTGTTACAATTGACGATGTTATCTGGTCATATGAAACGCTAGGCACACAAGGCCATCTACGCTATCGCGGGTTATGGGGCAAGATCGACAGCATCGAACAAACGGGACCGCGCAGTGTTCGAATTTCTTTCAATGAACCGGACAGGGAACTGGCCCTGATCGCTGGACTGCGCCCGATTTTGAAAAAGGAACAATGGGACGGTAAAGAATTCGCTGACGCTCAGCTGCATGACGTCCCAATCGGGACTGGCCCATATGTTATTGATGACTACGAGGCCGGGCGTTACGTCAACTTGCGTCGCAATCCCGATTATTGGGGCGCCGACATTCCTTTTCGCCGCGGTACCATGAACCTTGATGACATTCGCATCGAGTTTTACGGAGATGGCACCGTGTTGTTTGAGGCGTTCAAAGCCGGAGAGCTGTCGGCTGTGCGCGAGTTCAACGCTGACAAATGGGAAACGCAGTATGGTTTCCCTGCGGCCCAACGCGGAGACATCGTAAAAACCGAAATTCCCCATGGCAAACCATCAGGCATGACTGGTTTTGTGATGAATACCCGAAAAGCTCCGTTTGACGATTGGCGAGTGCGTGAGGCATTGATGCTCGCGTTCAACTTTGAATTCATAAACGACACGATCACTGGAGGCGCACAGCCCCGTATCACCTCGTATTTCTCGGGATCTGATCTTGCCATGCTACCAGGTCCGGCCGCAGGTCGCGTAAGGGAGCTGCTTGAACCGTATGCCGACGACCTGCCGCCGGGCGCGTTGGAGGGTTACTCATTGCCTGAAAGCGATGGATCGGCAAGAAACCGGGCCAATATCAGAAAAGCGTCACAGCTGTTGGCAGAAGCAGGTTGGACAATTCAAGACGGAGTTTTGCGCAATCAAAACGGCGACCCGTTATCGATTTCAGTTCTGCTACAACAAGGTGATACGGACAATCAAACAGCTGTGGAAATCTATGCGCGCGCCTTGGAGCGGCTTGGCATCAAAGTAACGACGGAATTGGTCGACAGCGCGCAATTTGCAGGACGAACGTCTGAGCATGATTTTGAAATAACAGTATTCCGCCGTGCGCTTTCCCTATCGCCGGGTAACGAACAACGCTTGTATTGGGGGAGTGAAAACGCGAATACGCCGGGCACGCGGAATTTGATGGGCGTGACCTCATCGGCCGTTGACGGGCTGATCGACGAAATGTTGGCGTCGGAAGATCGCGAAGACTTCGTGGCCGCGACACGAGCATTGGACCGTGTTCTTACAACTGGCCGTTATGTGATACCGATCTGGAGCTTCGACGTCGGTCGGATCGCCCACGCCAAAGAACTTAAATTTCCAGATACGCTTCCAATCTATGGCGATGGACCGGAATATATGCCTCAGGTCTGGTGGTACGAGGATTGACAGCGGCCTCTTAGTTCCATAATTCGTGAAATATGGAAGTAAAATTGCAAGACAAGTTAGGCGCCCTAGCGCATCCAAAACGGCTGGAGCTGTTTCAGTTGCTGATGCGCCGCTATCCAGACTCGGTGCCGGCAGGTGAAATCGCAGCGGCGCTATCATTCAAGCCAAACACGACATCAACCTATCTCAACGCACTGAAGTCTGCAGATCTTATCCAGCAGGCCCGCGACGGCACATCGCTTCAGTACAGCGCAAACCTGCCAGCAATTCGCGGGCTGTTCGATCAACTACTAGGCAATTGCTGCCAAAACCGCCCAGATCTCTGCCTACAAGCAACTAAAGACACCGTAATGACCAGCAAGGATCGCATACTAAACGCGCTGTTTATCTGCACCGGAAACTCTGCCCGCTCAATCATGGCTGAGGCTATTTTAAATTCGGAAGGTGACGGAAAATTCCGCGCTTATTCCGCAGGAACTGCTCCTTCAAATGCCCCAAGCCCTACGGTTTTGGACCTGTTGCAGCAAAAGGATATCGATACAAGCAGTTTGCGCTCGAAATCGGTGGAGGAATTCTCTGGTCCTGACGCGCCAAAGATGGACTTTGTTTTCACGGTCTGCGATCACGCCGCGAACGAAACGTGCCCCACATGGCCCGGCCAACCGATGAGCGCCCATTGGGGATTGGCCGATCCGGTTAAAGCACAAGGAACAGATGCGCAAAAGAAACTGGCCTTTCAGCAAACTTACGGATTATTGCGCAATCGGATCACAGCGTTTGTCAGCCTGCCATTTGAGACCCTTGATCGTATTTCTTTACAACACAAAGTGGACGATATCGGCCGGATGACCGATTGATACACTCGCAATCCTAGGAAATCTGTAATGCAAGCCCGACAGTATTTTGCTGAATTCCTTGGCACTGCCTTTCTGCTGATCGGCGTGGTCGGCTCTGGAATCATGGCCCAGACTTTGTCGGAAGGGAACGTTGCCTTGGCCCTTTTAGCCAATGCGATTGCGACGGGTTGTATCCTGTTTGTGATAATCGCCACCCTTGGCCCCGTGTCTGGCGCCCATTTCAACCCAGCCGTGACATTGGCCTTTGCCATGCGAGGTGAACACCCGTGGAAAGCGGTTGCCCCCTACATTCTAGTTCAGTTGGCAGGTGGAATCATCGGCGTCTGGGCCAGTCACTACATGTTTGACCTACCAATCCTACAAACCTCGGAGACACTGCATCGCACTGGTTCGCATCAATGGTTTTCAGAAATTATCGCGACTCTGGGCCTTCTTTTTGTAATTTTCGGCGGAATTCGGCACAAACCGGATACGGTACCAGCGCTTGTGGGTCTCTATATTACGGGCGCCTACTGGTACACATCATCCACAAGTTTTGCTAATCCGGCCGCAACAATCGCAAGAGGCCTTACAGACACCTTTGCTGGCATATATCCCGGTCACATTCCAATGTTCATTTTAATGCAAATTTTTGCGATGTTTATCGGACACATAGTCCTGAACTGGCTATTCAATCCCGCGGATTGAGGGGTCTACACCCGCTCACCTAAAAACAGACTTATACGGCTTTTTTGATCCATGTTGAGGGGGTATTTCGTCGACCTAGCAGACGAAAAGAGCTGCGACATTTTGTCATGTCAGCAGGAGTGTCCGCGCATTCGTACGCTAGTTGAGGGGAGAGCAGTCCTGAAAACCGCCATAAGGAAGGCTCGCAAATGCTGAATTGGGCTGATCTTACGCAAGACTGGAGCGCTTTGTATTCACGCGCGAAACTCAGGTTTCCGAACCTGCGTGACAAAGACATGGCGACAATGCGCAAGGATCGCAAACAATTCGAAGCATACTTGGCTGAGCGTCACCACCTAACAGTCACCGAAGCCCGAGAAGAGCTTGAAGACTTTCTATATACCGAGGGATTGAAGCGAGAGATTACGGCTCGCTAAGCCAGCGACGTTACCCAAAGGATGGTGGCATCTTCGTCGCTGACGGAAACGACATTATGGCCCATGCTGGCATCATAATATGCGCTGTCCCCTCGTCGCATCTCAACCGATTCATAAAACTCGGTATACAGCCTGACGACCCCTGTCAGAACGTAAAGGAATTCTTCACCGTCGTGGCGCACCCAACCCTCGAATTCTTCCATTGACCTCGCCCGAACACGAGCGCGGTATGGCAGCATTTGCTTGTTGGTAAGAGTTTCGGCCAAAAGTTCATGCTCGTAAGTGGTGGTGGCATGGGCAGTTCCGTCGCCCATCTTGGTGACGGCCATTCGCCCCAATACCTGATCGCGCTGCGGCGGAGTAAAAAGCTGCGGCACTGAAATCTCTAGACCCGTAGCAAGCTTTTTCAGGGCGTCATATGTCGGCGACATCTGCCCGTTTTCGATCTTGCTAAGCGTCGAACGCGCAAGGCCCGCCTGGCTGGCCGCCTGTTCCAGCGTCCAGTTGCGGGCTTTGCGAAGCTCGCGGACTCGCGCTCCAAGATCCAGCGGCTCAATGTGCGCCGGCTCGCCACTGTCGCGCGCAATTCGAATTAGGGATTTCGGATCACTTGTCGTCATAGCCAACTCTATAGGGCCAGCGCGACGTGCTTGCAACGCGCCAGCTACCGAGTTAGCCAGACCTCATGCTTTCTGTTTTTGATCAGGGTCCTGCCAAGCCCTGCCCCGCTCCGTTCAACATGGCAGCGCATGTATTGCGAAAAGCCGAAGAACATGCCGAGAAAACGGCACTTTCTATTTTGCGAAATGACGGCTCTGAAGACTGGAGTTATCGGGAACTAAAGTCGGCGATTTTGGGAACAGGCACAGGGTTACTAAAAGCTGGGCTGCGCCCGGGCGACTTGGTGCTCTTGCGCCTAGGCAACAGCGTCGAATTTCCAATCGCTTACCTTGCGGCCATCGCGGTGGGGATCGTGCCAATCCCGACATCGTCTCAGTTAACGGAGACAGAGACCGGACAGATTATCGAAGATCTTTCTCCTACCGCTGTTCTACGCGACCCGGAAATTGCCTGCGCACCTCATACCTACCAGATTACACTAGACGAGCTCGCAAATATGCGTGACCTGTCGCCAGCAGAATTCGAAATGGGTGATCCGAACCGACTTTGCTATGTTATCTACACCTCTGGCACTTCGGGCAAGCCCCGAGCGGTTGCCCATGCGCATCGGGCGATCTGGGCACGGCAGATGATGGTTGATGGTTGGTACGGTCTTAGCGAAACGGACCGCTTGTGCCATGCAGGAGCGTTCAACTGGACATACACTTTAGGTACTGGGCTAATGGACCCGTGGACTACCGGCGCGACTGCCCTGATCCCCAAACCAGGTACTGATCTAAGGAATCTGCCTAGGCTGTTGCAGGCGCATCGCGCCACAATATTTGCTGCTGCACCCGGGGTTTTCAGGAAACTCCTGCAGAATCCTAATCTGCCTGAAATGCCCGACTTGCGTCATGGGTTATGCGCGGGCGAAAAGCTGTCCCGTCACCTTCATGAACATTGGAGCAAATCTACAGGGACGGAGCTCTACGAAGCTTATGGGATGTCCGAGTGTTCGACTTTTATCTCATCCAGCCCATCACACCCCGCCCGGGATGAAGCGCTTGGACGGCCGCAACTGGGTCGTCGCATTGCAATCGTTGGTCCGAACGGTCCCGTTCCACAAGGACAAGAGGGCACCATTGCCATTCACCGTGAAGACCCTGGTTTGATGCTGACATACCTGAATGCCCCCAACGAAGCCGAAGCAAAGATGCAAGGCGAGTGGTTTTTAACCGGTGATCAGGGTGCGATGGCCGTGGACGGACAGATCACTTATTTGGGTCGAGATGACGATATGATGAACGCTGGTGGGTACCGCGTATCGCCGGTCGAAGTGGAAGCTGTTCTGGCGCGTTATCCCGGCATTACCCAAGTTGGAGCCGCCGCGGTTGAAGTCAAGCAGGACTCGGCCATTATCGCTGCCTTCTATACTGGACCAGAAAAGCTGGACGAAAACGCGTTGCGCACTTATGTCTCCGAAAAGCTGGCGCGCTATAAACAGCCGCGCGCCTTTGTTCACCTCTCAGCCATGCCCACCGGGGGCAATGGCAAACTCCTGCGCCGCGCCCTGCCGGCCTATTTTAAGGCATCTGTTGAATGAGCCAGACCGTCAAACTTGACATCATGTCCGACCCGATCTGCCCTTGGTGCTATATCGGCAAAACGCACTTGGACAAGGCTTTGGCCGCCGTGCCTAACCACCCCTTTGTAATTGAATGGCACCCATTTCAGCTTAATCCCGACATGCCCACCGTAGGTATGGATCGCCGGGAATACCTTGAACGAAAGTTCGGCGGCAAGGATGGCGCTGTGAAGGCATATGCACCCGTTGTAGAACATGCCGAAAAAGCCGGCCTGTCTATCGATTTCGAGGGCATGAAACGTACGCCGAACACGCTGGACGCGCATCGGCTCATCCACTGGGCCGGGATCGAGGGCAAACAGGATGCTGTTGTCGATGCACTTTTCAAGGCCTACTTTGTCGAGGCCCGAGATATTGGCGATCACGAGGTACTGGCCGATGTGGCAGACAGCGTTGGTATGGATGCAGCGGTTGTGCAAAAACTGCTGAAATCAGACGCCGACCGCGAAGACATTAGTGATCGCGACAAGCACTCGCGGCAGATGGGCGTAAACTCGGTTCCCACCTACATTGTCGCGAACCAGCATGCCGTACCAGGTGCGCAACCTCCTGAGTTATGGGGGAAAGTGATTGATGAGATAATGTCTCAAATTGAGGCTTCATCTGCAGAATAACACATATCACTGTGCATTTTCCGACCTAGTTCCACCCGCCTCACCATGATAGCGCGGACCGGAAGGAGTGTTTGATGACCAGCCGCATGTCACGGGGTGAGTTCATTGCGCTTATCGCAATGATGTTCGCCACGATTGCCTTTTCGATAGATTCGATGCTGCCTGCGCTGCCGGAAATCGGAGCGCAACTCAGCCCCACTGATTTGAATAAGGCACAACTGATCTTAACATCATTCGTTTTGGGAATGGGTATTGGCACTTTCTTTACCGGTCCAATCTCGGATGCTCTTGGTCGCAAGCCAGTGATTTACGCAGGTGCGTCGCTTTATATTGTTGCGTCGGTCATTGCATGGGCCAGTTCTTCACTGGAAGTGTTACTGGCAGCCCGAGTTTTGCAAGGGCTAGGGGCCGCCGGCCCCCGTATCGTCGCGATGGCGATCATTCGCGATCTGTATTCGGGACGCGAAATGGCGCGCATCGTTTCGATAGCAATGATGATCTTTACGTTGGTCCCTGCAATTGCACCAATGCTGGGCGCGGGTGTGATTGCGCTGTTCGGATGGCGCTCTATATTCGTCTCATTTATCTTATTTGCCACAATCATACTGATCTGGATGACCGTGCGGTTGCCAGAATCACTTGCCGCCGAGAACCGCCGCCCTTTCCGCCTGCCTTTGATCATAGCGGCAGTAAAAGAAATGTTTCTGCACCCGACGGTTCGGTTGTCGATTTTTGTTCAAACGTTGTGCTTGGGTACTTTGTTTACCATGCTAACGATGGTCCAGCCAATCTATGACGTGATACACGACCGTGCCGACAGCTTTCCTTTTTGGTTTGGTTTTGTCGCTTTGATTTCTGGTTCAGCCAGCCTGCTGAATGCAGCAATTGTAATCAGGGTTGGGATGCGTCGTATCGTGACGTGGGCTTTGGGGTCGCAAGCGGTCATCACACTGGCTGTGATCCTGCTGAACTCATCTGCACTAACTCCAGAAGGCTCATTTGCGTTGTTCGTGTTTTGGCAGACGACTGTCTTCTTTTTAGCGGGCGTAACCTTGGGCAACTTGAACGCCATCGCAATGGAACCCATGGGACATATCGCAGGCATGGCAGCCTCGGTAATCGGAGCAGTTTCAACAGTATTAGCCGCCGCTATTGCCGCGCCAGTCGGTTTGCTGTTCGACGGATCGATCGCTCCGTTGGCAATTGCGATTCTTACCATGTGTGTTTTCGGTTTTGTGCTGATGCTGCATATGGGTCGGATAGAAGACAGATTGTTGGCCTGATCTGTGCATGAAAGCGGAATCGCGTTATCCTGACCC
The DNA here is from genome assembly GCF_059612885.1 of Ruegeria sp. YKSD179. Classification (NCBI taxonomy): domain Bacteria; kingdom Pseudomonadati; phylum Pseudomonadota; class Alphaproteobacteria; order Rhodobacterales; family Roseobacteraceae; genus Ruegeria; species Ruegeria sp. YKSD179. Next base: position 37,733 of record NZ_JBXWRL010000029.1, read on the forward strand.
TGTTTTCCGGGGAGGGAGTTGTAATGAGTTACGATTATGATCTGGGGACTTACACTTGTCCCGTAACGACCTCTTCGTCCGAGGCGCAGGTTTGGTTCGACCGAGGCCTGGTTTGGACCTATGGCTATAACCACGATGAGGCAGTCGCATGCTTTCAACGCGCAGTTGACGCCGATCCGGACTGCGCGATGGCTCATTGGGGTGTAGCGTACGCCGCTGGCCCAAATTACAACTTACCATGGGATTTGCGTGATGATCAGGGCCGCGCCAAGGCTCTGGCCATCGCTTTTGATGCGACTCAACAGGCCTTGAGGCTGATCGACCAGTGTTCACCGGTCGAACAGGCGCTTATTCAGGCGTTGCCGTCCCGCTACCCTCAGCGCGAACCAATCGAGAAAATGCATCAATGGGATTATGAATATGCAGATGCCATGCGCTCTGCGTTTTCCGCCCAGCCTGATCATCTGGACCTACGAACGATTTATGTCGAGGCTTTGCTGAATCTGACCCCTTGGAAAATGTGGGACCTGAAAACCGGCCAACCAGCTGATGGCGCAGCTACGTTGGAGGCCCAAGATGCTTTGGAAAAGGCCATGTCGGACGACCCCGACGCCATGACCCATCCCGGGCTTTTGCATTTGTACGTACACCTGATGGAGATGTCCCCGACCCCAGAAAAAGCTCTTAAAGCCGGCGATGTCCTACGCACATTGGTGCCTGATGCGGGCCATCTGGTTCATATGCCCACACACATTGATGTTTTATGCGGCCATTACCACGACGTTGTCTACTGGAACGAAAAAGCTTCGGTGGCAGATTTGAAGTATTACGAGCGCGAAGGTGCATTCAACATCTACACCGGGTATCGCCAACACAATTACCATTTTGCAATTTACGGTGCGCTGTTTCTGGGTCAGATCGAACCGGCTTTGCAGGCCAATGAAGGCCTTTGGGAAACGACACCGGAAAAGATGTTGCAGATCGAAAGCCCACCCATGGCAGATTACTTTGAAAGCTACATGTCAATGGGTCCCCATATCTTAGTTCGATTTGGTCGATGGGACGAAGCAAAGGCGTTGAAACTACCGTCGGATCCAGATTTGTACCGCACACTGACTGCAACAACACATTATGCCCGAGCGGTAGCCTTTGCCGCGACGGGTCATGTCGCTGATGCAGAAGAGGAAGAAGAACGGTTCCTTGCCGCCAAGGGTCGGGTGCCCGAAACGCGACGACTTCACAATAACAGAGTCATTGATCTTCTTGAAATCGCTACGGAAATGCTTCGCGGTGAAATCGAGTATCGAAAGGGAAATTACGAATCCGCATTTTCGCATTTACGGCGTTCTGTCGAACTGGACGATACTTTGCCCTATGACGAGCCGTGGGGCTGGATGCAGCCAACGCGTCACGCTCTGGGCGCACTCCTATTCGAACAAGGGCACGTTGCAGAAGCTGAAATCGTCTATCGCGAGGATTTGGGGCTGGGCGGCGAACTAAGCCGTGCATCGATCCACCCGGACAACGTTTGGAGCTTAAAGGGTCTGCATGATTGCCTTAGTGCGCGAGGAGAGGAGCTTGAAATTAAGCAAATCAAGCAGCGTCTTGACCTTGCTCTTGCCCGCGCGGATCGCGCTGTAGCAGCCTCTTGTTTCTGCGCCCAGGCCGCTATGAAGGCTGCAGAATGAAACTGAAATTTGCCTTGGCGATTGCTTTGATTTGCACTTCAGCCATAGCGGATCGTCAGACATTCACGCCAGTGGACCAGGCAGACCGCGATGCAACTTTGGTCTCATTCCGTGCCGAATTATTGGCAAAGATACAAGCACGAGACATCGATGCAGTCGTTGCATCGGCATGTCCCGACATTTACCTCAGTCACGGTGGCGAAGGTGGACCCAACGAGTTACGAGCCAATTTGATTATGAACTCTGAGGGGGCAGATCAACAGGTTGGCGTTGAAGCCAGCGAACAAATCGATGCGTATTGGACTGCATTGCAAAACACATTGTCGCAACCGGGATACTTTGACGATCAGGGAGAATTCTGGATGCCGCATCAATGGCAAATCACGCTCCCGGCCCGCTTAGATCCTGCGATCACCTATTTTGTGACTGGTGAAAATGTTTCACTTCGCACAGGTGCATTTCAAGGCGCATCGATCAGCGCTCTCATAAGTCATGAAGTTGTAATCGTACCGCAATTTCAGTCTGACTCTGATTATCAGCAAGTTCTTTTGACCGATGGGACCACAGGTTTCATGCACAAAGATTATCTTTGGTCCATGATCGGCTATCGTGCTGCAATTGTTAAATCGGAAGATGGCGACTGGCAGCTTTGTAGTTTTGTCACTGGCGACTAGGTCTTTGTCTTTTTCTTCTCAGCTCTCGCTTTTTCCGCCAGATCTCGTGCAATGGCGAAAGCGCCTTTGATCTTATCGCTATCCTTTTTCCAATCGCGACGAACAACAATCTTGTTATCCTTGACTTTAGCCAAACCACGTTGGTTCCGGATAAACTCGACCAATCCTTGGGGGGATGCAAACTTGTCGTTGTGGAACTGAATGGTTGCACCCTTTGGCCCGCCATCAAGCTTGGCGATTCCAGCGCGTTTGCACATCGCCTTGATGCGTACGACTAACATAAGCGTGTTAACCTCTTTTGGCAGTGCGCCAAAACGGTCGATCAGTTCAGCTGCAAACCCCTCAAGCTCAACTTTTGTGGAAAGAGAAGACAGACGGCGATAAAGGCCCAGGCGCACATCCAGATCGGGCACGTATTCCTCTGGGATCAATACCGGAACACCCAGATTGATCTGCGGAGCCCATTGGTCATCAGCATCGCTTAAACCTTCCATTTCGCCTGCTTTTATCTTGGCAATAGCTTCTTCCAACATCGACTGGTAAAGTTCATACCCTACATCGCGCATCTGGCCGGATTGCTCTTCTCCCAGCAAATTGCCAGCACCGCGAATGTCCAGATCCTGCGATGCCAACGTAAATCCGGCCCCTAACGTATCAAGCGACCCTAAAACCCGCAGGCGTTTCTCGGCAGCTGGTGTTAAACGTGTGCGTGGTTTGGTGGTCAAATATGCGTACGCTCGCGTCTTTGATCGCCCTACCCGGCCGCGTATTTGATACAGCTGGGCAAGCCCGAACATATCCGCGCGATGCACGACCATTGTGTTTGCCGTGGGTATGTCCAATCCGCTTTCGACAATGGTCGTCGCCAACAGCACATCGAATTTTCCATCATAAAATGCGTTCATTCGATCGTCGAGCTCGCCCGCCGCCATCTGACCATGCGCGACTACGAAAGTGAGTTCAGGGAGTTGTTCTTTAAGAAAATCTTCGATTTCAGGCAGGTCTGAAATACGCGGAACGACATAAAAGCTCTGCCCGCCGCGGTAGTGCTCGCGCAGCAACGCTTCGCGAATTGTTACCGCGTCGAATTCACTGACGTATGTCCGGATCGCAAGTCGGTCGATGGGCGGGGTGCCAATGATTGACAAATCCCGAACCCCGGTCAACGACAGTTGCAGGGTCCTAGGGATGGGTGTGGCAGTAAGCGTAAGCACATGAACATCACTACGCAGCTGCTTAAGTCTTTCCTTGTGGGCGACGCCAAAGTGCTGTTCTTCATCGATAATAAGAAGACCCAGGTTGTTGAACTTAATACCCTTGGCCAACAGAGCGTGCGTACCGATGACAATATCGACTGTGCCGCGAGCCAAACCATCCCTGGTCTGTTGGGCCGCTTTGCCCGAAACAAAGCGCGACAATTGCCGAACTTCCAACGGAAAACCCCGGAAACGATCTGAGAAACTGGCTGCATGTTGCCGAGCCAACAGCGTTGTTGGAGCAATAACTGCCACCTGCACACCTGACATTGCTGCGACAAAGGCGGCACGCATGGCAACCTCGGTCTTTCCAAAGCCAACATCGCCGCAGATCAGACGATCCATCGGCGCGCCGGAATGCATATCCTCCATAACTTCGGCAATAGCACGAAGTTGGTCGTCAGTTTCCTGATACGGGAAGCGCGCGCTGAATTCTTCCCATGCGTGTGGCGGTGGGTCCATAACCGGCGCCTTGCGCAGCGCGCGTTCAGCCGCAATGCGGATCAACTTGTCCGCCATCTCGCGAATGCGTTCTTTTAGTTTGGCTTTTTTGGCCTGCCAAGCCCCGCCGCCCAGGCGATCAAGCAATCCTTCTTCGTGGCCATACTTTGATAACAGCTCGATATTTTCGACAGGTAAGTACAGCTTTGATTGTTCGGCATACTCCAATAACAAGCATTCGTGAGCCGCACCTGCCGCAGTAACGACCTCCATTCCCTTATAGCGACCGATACCGTGGTCTACGTGAACGACCAGATCGCCGGGACTGAGTGATTGCGTTTCTGTTAGGAAGTTCTCAGCCTTGCGGCGTTTTTTAGGTGCTCGGATCAGGCGGTCCCCCAGCACATCCTGTTCCGCAATTACGGTCAGATCATCAGATTCGAACCCGTGTTCCAAAGCCCAAACGGCCAAATGAAGGCCGCGTTTCCCCACACCTGAACCGTCTGAAACCAGAATTGTTCCGGCCAGCCCCTCATCCTCGATCAATCCACTTAAACGTTCGCGTGCACCGTCTGAGTATGACGCAATCAATACCGGTCCATGGACCATCCTGTCTTTGATATGACTTGCCAGCGCAGCGAACAAACTGATGTTCTCTTGTTGGCGTTCGGGTGCAAAGTTGCGACCAATTCGTCCACCTGCGTCAATCACACCCGGCCCACTGGCCTGTGGTAAAGGACTGAACTGCATGACACGTCGGTCCCCGACCGCCTCCTCCCACGCTGCGTCATCCAAATACAGCAGATTTGGAGGTGCCGGCTTGTAGACAGTGTCCATTCGCGACCGGTTCTCCAACGCCATACGTCGCGTCTCGTACTGATCCTTTATACTATCCCATCTTGCTAACCGTGCTGGTGTGACCTGGTCATCCAGGGTCAGAGTCGCTCCTGGAAGATAGTCAAACAGAGTTTCCAGCCCGTCGTGAAAAAAAGGCAGCCAGTGCTCCATCCCTTGGTGCTTGCGACCGGCGCTGACAGCCTCGTAAAGCGGATCGTCGGTACCTGCCGCGCCGAATTCGATGCGATAATTCTGCCGGAACCGCGTTATCGCCGTCTCGTCCAAAATAATCTCTGAAACAGGAGCCAATTCAACAACGTCTAGCTTTTCAGTCGTGCGTTGGGACACGGGGTCAAACCGACGCGCACCGTCCAGTACATCGCCAAACAAGTCCAGCCGCACCGGACCAGACTCTCCCGGAGGGAAAATATCGAAGATTCCACCGCGGATAGCGTAATCTCCAGGTTCCATGACTGTTGGGCTCTGAGTGAACCCCATACGCACCAAAAAACTCCGAAGGCCATCTTCGTCAATGCGGTGATCAACTCGGGCAGTAAAGGCTGCTTCGCGCAAAACGCCCCGGGCGGGAACTCGCTGTGTCGCTGCATTTAGCGTAGTCAGCAGAACAAATTGCCGGGGCATTTTGTGAACGAGCGCGGCAAGTGTGGCAACGCGGGCGGCTGAAATGTCCGCATTGGGAGAAACCCTGTCGTACGGTAAGCAATCCCATCCGGGAAACAGAAAAACCGGCATCTCCGGCGCAAAAAACGCAAGCGCGGCCCGCATTGCCTCCATACGCTTATCATCGCGGGCAATGTGGAGGACCGGGCCGCCTGACCGATGGATTTCCTTTAGAACAAGTTGCGCGTCAAACCCTTCGGGGGCGCCGCCGACCGTCACATGGATCGGAGCCTTCATTGCCATGCCTTTCCGATTCTACCAACCCAGAACGCCGATGGAAAAGTTCTGATACATACCCCAAAGCGATGTGACCAGTATCGAAACCACACCAATCATCTGTGTGAAGACCCTGCAGCGTGTCAGGGTTTTGGACACATTTTCGAGTGTTGGTTCCAACGTCTTCAACTTACGAGCAGCCGAAAGGTTGATTGCGCCCACGAAACATAATGGAAACAAAAGTAAAAAGAGCGCCTGCGCAAATTCAACGCCGTAGTAAAAACCCAATATCGCCAGACCAGTGAAAACAAAACAACCGAGCGCAAGTATCACAAGGCCCGAAACTTCCATTACATAAAGTAACCGATTGCAATTTATGCGCACGATATCCAACAAGTCTTGTTCGGATTGACCTTTGACACGTCGCGCGCGCACGACCAGATCGTAGGGCACGCCCATGATCCAATGACTAACGGAAGACCATAGCACAGCCAATGCGATCCAAAACCACAGATTCGAAAAGCTGCGCATATCAATGAGTTCAAAGATCGAAGAGTATATGTCCAAGCGTCAGCCCTTTATTCACGGCCTTCAGTAGGGTTTGTCTTGCCGACGCGATCATTGGCACCCTTGAGACTGCATGGAATTCATGCCACCCAATGCAAAAATGTTCAAGGAGACTGCGCAATGAAACCAACCATCGCACCGTATCCTCTGGCCCGTTTCCGTCGCGCGCGCAAATCCCAAGCGATCCGAGGGCTGGTCCGAGAAAACACGTTGACTACTGATGACCTTATTTGGCCGGTTTTCGTTCGTGACGGAGAGGGCGTAGAGGAGCCGGTGCATTCTATGCCTGGTGTCAAGCGTCGGTCTGTTGATTTGGTCGCAAAGGCAGCTGTGGAAGCACAGGCTTTAGGTATACCTGCAATCTGCATTTTTCCTTATACCGATGCGTCTCTGAAAACCGAGGATTGCGCAGAGGCATGGAGCCCTGACAACCTTTCAAACAGAGCCATTCGCGCCGTTAAAAAAGCTGCGCCTGATCTTGCCGTAATGACGGATGTTGCTCTGGACCCCTACAATATTAATGGTCATGATGGGTATGTCGTTGACGGTGAAATCGTGAATGACCTAACTATCGAAGCCTTGGTCAAAATGACGTTGGCGCAGGCCGAGGCCGGTGCTGATATCATCGGTCCCTCTGACATGATGGATGGGCGAATAGGCGAGATGCGTCGCGCGCTTGAGGCTGCAGGGCATCATAACGTTATGATTCTCAGCTATGCAGCAAAATACGCCAGTTCTTTCTACGGACCGTTTCGTGATGCCGTCGGCGCGTCTGGCGCTTTGAAGGGTGACAAAAAAACCTACCAGATGGACCCGGCCAATTCCAACGAAGCTCTGCGCCTGATCGAACGTGACCTGACAGAAGGCGCTGACATGGTCATGATAAAACCCGGCATGCCCTATTTGGATATTTGCCAAAGGGTCAAAGAAACCTTCGGAGCGCCAACATACGCGTACCAAGTGTCAGGGGAATTTGCCATGATTCAGGCCGCCGCCCAAAACGGGTGGATCGACGGTGAAAAAATAATGTTTGAAAGCCTTCTTGCTTTCAAACGCGCCGGTTGCGACGGCATTTTGACCTATTTCGCACCTGAAGCGGCCAGAACCTTGCAAGGCTAAATCACCATTGCCACGCAACTTTTCGCCGATTCACTGGGCGCTGGATGCAGCTTTTCCGTGACATGGCGCAGTATTCGGCGTACTCTTACACATAAGATCGGGATCACCCGGCAAATCAGGCAGTTACACAGAGAAAAAATATGAGCAGTTCCAATTTCCCTCGACTGAACCGTCGTGGCTTTGCCTTAGGCATTGCAGGTCTGACATTTACGGCCGCATGTGGCAATGGCGTTGGAAATTCCAATGCGGCCAAAATTGACGCTCGCGTCGATGCGACGTTGAACGAAATGTATACCAAGTACCCGAACACAATCGAAATTGCCGACAAATCGAACGGCATGCTGGTTATGCCTCTGATAACCGAAGCTGGATTCTTCTTTGGCGGCGGCTTTGGCCAGGGCGCGTTGCGTATTCAGGGGGCAACTGTCGATTACTATTCCGCAGTCAAAGGCACTGCCGGTCTACAGATTGGCGCGCAGCAATATGCGCATGTACTTTTCTTCATGACCGAAGATGCACTGAATGATTTTCGTCGCTCGAGCGGTTGGACCGCTGGCGCAGACATTGGTTATGTCGTTGATGCAACAGGCAGCACATTGTCAGCGACCACAACAACATTAAGAACACCCGTTATTGCGGCGATATTCGGTCAGGCCGGACTGTTGTTCGGGGCCACAGTCGAAGGCACCAAATATACGCGTATTATTCCATAACCCCAAGCAGCAAGACCCCTCGTTGATGAGCCTCGCCGGACTATTTGGCGGGGTTCATCAAATTTTTGGGTCCAGAGTTCGATGCGAACGGTAAAACTCTTTCGGTTCAGTCGGGGTTCTACTAATCTTCGACCCACCGAAAACGGATTGGGAATGTGGGGCAGGAATGGGGCTTGTTTTTCGTTGGCTAGTACGGATTGCGACAGGTCTAATTTTGCTGATTTTGGCGGCCGTAGGTCTTGTTTATTTTTTGGCCAGCCAGTCCCTACCCACCTACAACAAGACTGTTGAAGTAGCGGGAATAAACGCACCCGTTGAAATTGTGCGTGACACCGCCAATGTTCCCCATATTTTGGCGCAAACCGATCCGGACGTGTTCTTTGGTTTGGGTTACGCACATGCGCAGGACCGGCTGTGGCAGATGACCATGTTGCGCCGAACAGTTCAGGGGCGTTTATCTGAGGTTTTCGGCGCACGCACAGTTCACATCGACAAGTTATTGCGAAGGCTTGATCTTTATGGACTGGCGCACAGGTCCTTCGATGTCCAAGATGACTATACCAAGGCTGCGTTACAGGCCTATGCCGCCGGAGTAAACGCGAGGTTGGATGAAATCAACGAAATGGCACTGGGGCGCGGAGCACCTGAGATGTTCCTGTTCAACGCTCCCGTATCGCCATGGCAACCAGGCGACAGTATTGCAGTAATTAAGCTAATGGCGCTGCAATTGTCGGGTCACTTGCAGGATGAAGTACTGCGCGCGCGCACGTCGCTTATGTTGGATGATCCTCAGCGTTTAACAGATGTTCTGCCGGATGTCCCCGGCCCCGGGATCGCCGCATTGCCGGAATATGCCCATCTGTTTCCTAACTTGCCCCGTTTCGCCTCAGGTACGGTTCTGCCGGAAACGCCTCTCTCTCCTATTTCCGGCCGGGGTCTATCTGGTGCTTCCAACGCTTGGACAGCCGCGCCCTCTCGATCGGCCAGCGGCGGCACGCTTCTTGCCAATGACCCGCATCTAGGTTTCACGGCACCGGGCGTTTGGTATCTGGCCCGGCTGGAACTGGCCAAAGGAGGCGTTATCGGAGCCACAATTCCCGGCGTTCCGGCCGTCATGGCTGGACGCAGTGACCGGCTGGGATGGGGTCTCACATCGTCCTACCTGGACGACCAGGATGTACATATTGAAAAACTAAACCCCGAAAATCCAGAAGAATACCTGACCCCCAATGGCCATCAACGGTTTCGAGCCCGTCCATCAATCATAGAAATCAAAGACGAATCCCCGATTACTCTAACGCTACGCTGGACCGAAAACGGTCCGGTACTGCCAGGAACCCATTACGATCTTGAGACTATCACCCCGCCGGGTCACGTCGCTTCGCTATCCTGGACCGCGCTTAGCGCCAGGGACACGTCAATGACAGCGTCCATGGCATTAATGAACGCAGTTTCAGTGCGTCAGGCTATTGTAATTGCCGAAGATTTCATTGCGCCTTCGCAGAACTTGTCGCTGGTGGACAAGGAGACAATCGGAATGAAGGTGATTGGCGCTATGCCCCGGCGCGATCTTAACAACCAAAGTCGGGGGCGCATTCCGACCCCTGGATGGCTAGCCAGAAATCGATGGCAAGGCCGCCTGCCCTACGCGGACAATCCCGAGTTTGTTGCGCCCGTCGGTGGCGTTCTGGGAAATACAAACAACAAAGTAATCGACCGACCGTTTCCATTGCACGTCTCTTATGAATGGGGCGATTCACAACGGGTTCACCGTTGGGAAAGGCTAATGCAATCCCGCGAAGTACACACACGCGACAGCTTTATCGAGGCGCAGCTGGATACTGTAAGCTTCACGGCCCGCTCTCTGTTGCCGTTGGTTGGCGCCGATTTATGGTTCACTGGTGAGTCCGCACCAGAAGGTACCCTGGAACGTCAGCGCCAGATTGCCTTAGATTTGCTGGCAAATTGGAATGGTGAGATGAATGAGCACCTTCCCGAACCTTTGATCTATGCAGCGTGGCTTCGAGCGCTTCAAATCCGGTTGATCTCGGATGAGCTCGGTCCTTTGGCCACCGAATTCAAGCATGTCGAGCCGCTGTTCATCGAGCGCGTCTATCGCGACATCGAAGGTGCCTCTGTCTGGTGCGATGTAGAGCAAAGCGCCCCGATCGAGAATTGCACCGACATGGCTCGGTTGGCATTGGACGATGCACTTATCTGGATATCCGAACGCTATGGCAGCGCCCTGGAATCTCTTCGTTGGGGCGACGCGCATCAGGCAACCCACGATCACACCGTCTTGGGAAAGGTTCCGCTGCTTCGCTATTTCGTCAACATTCGTCAGTCCACAAGCGGCGGAGACAACACCTTGCTGCGAGGGCGTACTTCTGGCGAAGGGCCGGATCCATTTCAAAATGTGCACGGTGCAGGCTATCGGGGCGTGTACGACTTTGCTGATCCTGACAGTTCGGTTTTCATTACGGCTACGGGCCAATCCGGCCATTTCCTTTCTCGCTATTACGATGATCAGGCTCAATTGTGGCGGCGAGGAGAGTATATTCCAATGTCACTGGACATCGGACTGGCACGTGCTGCGGCCGTTGGAATCACGTTGCTGACTCCACGCTGAAGAAATCGGCAATTCCCCGCCCCTTTTAGCTTATGTCGTGGACGAAAGCGCATCCAATCGCCTAGTCTAACCGCAACGAGGGATAGGGGGAATGAGCATGGCCAGCATGCGGGATCTGCTGAACAATTTGGCAAGGGACTATGCCATTGCTTGGAGTTCTGGCGATCCCGAGGCCGTAGCTTCGTTCTTTGCTAAAGATGGTCAAATTACGATTAATCGCGGTGACCCCATTAAAGGCCGTGCGGCTATAGCAGACATGGCGAGCGGGTTTTACAGCGAGTTTCCTGATCTAGAAGTCCGATGCGACATGATGCGCTGGGCGGGCACACACGCTATTTTCGTATGGACGTTGGAGGGACACCACGCCAAGACCGGCAACCGCGTTGTTACCCGTGGATGGGAAGAATGGGAACTCGATGCCGAACACAAGGTCCAATCATCGCTAGGATGGTTCGACTCGGATGATCACCAGCGACAGATTGATGGCTAGTGGACGCTGGACTGCATCCTATTCGCCCTCTTCCACTTTCACTGTGTAGTCGCGCGGGACACCCTGGGTGACTGTAAACCAATCCGAAGCTTTGGTTCGGCTCTGATGAGCGTCAAAAGCTTCCTGATTTTCAAAAACTTCCGAAACGTTAAAACGGCCTGTTTGAACGGTATCTTCGACAACTTCAAAGGAAATGCACCCAGGCTCAGCGCGTGTCAGCTCGATATGCCGCGGCAAAGCAGACCGCACCTGCTGTAATTTATCTTCAGGTACGTCCAAGAACCCTTGAAGGTATACTTTTGCGATTCCATCCTCATTCGCATTCAATAAATTCAAAATGGCACCTTGGATCAAAGACCGTCGAATTTCGCCGCCTGTTTATCGGTCCAAAGCACGTTAATAACAAACCCATCATCGGTTTGTTCTTCTGAGCGAACAACATCTTGCCGAAAAAGCCAGGCGCGTTTGTCTCCCTCTGCGAAGCTAAGCTTTAATGTTTTCTCGTGTCTGGTACCCTGCAATTGCGTAGCGATTTCCGCCAGTAAAGTTTCGAGACCTTCTCCAGTGATCGCCGAAATGGCAAAAATTTTTCGATCGCGTTCCGCCCGCGCCAAAGCGGCTTCGCGTTCGTTCTCGCTCAGCAGATCTATTTTGTTCCAAACCTCAAGCCTCGGGCGCCCTTCATCCACACCCAATGAGTCTAAAATAGTCTCCACGTCCTGCGCCTGAGCGTCACTCTCTTCGTGACTAATGTCCCGAACGTGTACGATCAGGTCAGCACCCAACACTTCTTCCAAAGTAGCGCGGAACGCAGCGACCAACTCGGTCGGTAGGTTAGAAATAAATCCAACAGTATCCGAAAGGATAACTTCGGGCCCATCCGGCAACTCAACCCGACGCATGGTCGGATCCAACGTGGCAAACAACATATCCTTTGCCATTACTTCCGCACCAGTCAGGCGGTTAAACAGTGTAGACTTGCCTGCGTTGGTGTAACCGACAAGCGCAACAATTGGGTAAGGCACCTTGGCCCTCGCAGCCCGGTGCAATGTTCGGGTCTTAACAACCTTCTGTAGCTGACGGCGCAGTCGCACAAGCTGCTCATCAATTGCACGGCGATCAGCCTCAATCTGGGTTTCCCCCGGACCACCGACAAAGCCCAACCCGCCCCGTTGCCGCTCCAAGTGGGTCCATGCGCGAACCAAACGCGTACGCTGATAGCTAAGCGCGGCCATTTCGACCTGCAGCACACCTTCGCGTGTTCTTGCGCGATCAGAGAATATTTCCAGGATCAAGCCGGTTCGATCAAGAATCTTGACCTTCCAAGCTCTTTCCAAATTGCGTTGCTGCACAGGCGTTACCGGGCCGTCGATCAATACAAGCTCGATCTCACTTTCACGAAACGTTTCGCCCAATTCTTCAATCTTGCCGCTACCGAACAGCAAACCGGGTTGGGCACGTTGCAGGCGCACGATTTCAGACCCGATTACAACTAAATCGGGCAAAGCGGCAGCAAGCGAAACCGCTTCTTCCAACGCGGGCTCAGGAATGCGGCGTTGTTCATCTGTTTTGATTTCGGGATGCAACACCCAAGCTCGGGTGCGCGTCCGGTCATGTTCCATCAAGAGGCGTCTTCGCCCTCATACAAGCTGATCGGCTGCGATGGCATAATGGTGGAAATCGCATGTTTATACACAAGCTGCGACTGTCCGTCGCGGCGCAATAATACGCAGAAATTATCAAACCAAGTGATCACGCCCTGCAATTTCACGCCGTTGATCAGGAAAATCGTGACCGGGACTTTTGCTTTCCGTACGTTATTCAGGAACGCGTCCTGCAGATTCTGTCTGTCCGAAGCCATATTTTTATAATCTCGCCATTTTTCTTGCTACGCGCTGCGGACCAACGCGCTCCCTCTGGCTGAGTATGGAGTGGCAAGCACAGATATTCCAGACGAAAAATTGTGCAAGAAGATTGCGGCACTAATCCTTGTCAATCGCGCCACAGTGCCGGCGTTATCAATGCAATGATCGCCAATGTCTCCAGACGTCCAATAATCATAGCCGCGCAAAGCGTCAGTTTGGCCCCGGCTGAAAGATCGATGAGGCGGATGGGAACGTCAGTAGCAAGCTCAATCAGCGGTCCGGTTGTACTCAGCGCGGCGACGCTGAGTACCATAGCATGTTCAAAGCCGACTCCGGTGATTGCCAATAAAAGGTCAAACAGAGCTAGGCTCAGCGCGAATAGCATAAGAAATATCCAGGCGATGAATGCGCCATCGCTTTGAATTCGGCGATTACCGCCACCCTCTCCACTAACCGACGAAGGATAAATAAGTCGGTCTATTTCGCGTTTGCCATTTAGATATAGCGCGAATACCCGCAATAGCTTCACCCCGCCCGCTGTCGTGGCTACTCCACCACCGATCAATGCCAGACCCATCAGGACCAAGCCGGGTGTTCCCAGACCGGAAAGCTGTTGAGCATCGTTCCAGTTGGCGCTTTCAAACCCTGCCGTGGTCAAAAATGACATCACTGTGAACAGCATTCCCCAGATCACATGCAAGGCCTGACCAGCCGTAATCTGCAATCCAATCTCCGTGACACCAGCCAAAACGCGAAAGAAAAGCAGCATCGCGACGACAAGTACGATGAGGATACCAATGCGAAGTTCAGGGTCTTTATCAAGGCGCGCATAACCAGTCGTGGCCGTATCTGCCGAAAAGGTCAGGCGCGACAAGGCAAAAAACAAAAACAGGAACAAGATTAACTCGCCGGTTATGCCCGCAGTAGACCCTTCCAAGCCCCCGACCGGAGAGATGCCTGACGTTGCCATGATTGACATAGCATGACAAACCGCGGTCAGTCCTTGTTCGCCTGCTATCAGCAAAAGAATCCAAATCACTCCGGTCAATCCAGCATATACCGGAGTCAATGTACGCGTCACACGGATGAGGTGACCGCGCGGATCCGTTTTCTCGCTTTGCGCGACGCCCGATACAGGACGCCCCGGTTGGCCCCTTGCCGTCACCTCAAACCCGCCCAATGAAAGAGGAGCCAAAATCGCCGCCGCTGCGACCCACATCAAAAGCCCACCTAACCAGCCGACAAGTGCCCGCCATAAATGAAGCGGCGCATTTAATCGGGTCGGGTCGCCAAACAAATCAGCCCCAGTCGTAGTCAATGCACTGACCATATCGAAATATGCGTTCAGAAAACTGGTGGTGCCCAACGCATCATGGAATGGGATGGCGAGGAAAAGGGGCAGGATCGTAAACGAGGCCAGCAGAACAGCCAATTGCCCAAGCGTGCCGCGGCGAGGTCTGCGATTCATCTGTGCCAGGGCGATCAGGTTAACGATGAATAAACCCAGCAGTCCGGAGTAAAAAAACGAACGCGATGTATCGTGGTCATCAAGAGCAAGCGCATAAATGGCCGGAATCCACATTGCAAAGGATACGATACCCCAAATCATCAGCAAAAGAGGCAACCGCCGCAAAACACCGTGCCGTTGCTGTCGAACCCGGATCATCAGAAAAAGTCGATCGAAACCTGCATCAGGCGCTCGACCTCTGGCACATCTTTGGCCAGAGCAAAGATGGCAACCACGTCTTTTTCTTCAATGCGAAGACCGCCAGTAGGGCGTAAAACCTCGTCTCCTTTGTGTACAGCACCGACCAAAACACCCTCGGGAAAATCTATGTCACGTAGCCTTTGACCAGCCATAGGGGAAGTTGACAGAACTTCGGCCTCAATAACTTCGGCTTCGGCATCGCCTATAGAATAAACCTGCCGCACGCGACCATGACGAATGTGACGAAGGATTGAGCTTACGGTTGTCGCCCTGGGGTTAATATAGGCGTCGATCCCCAGTGGCCCCATCAGGGCAACCATGCTCGGGTCATTAATCAACGCTATGGCAAGTGCGCAGCCCTCGCCTTTTGCCCGCACAGCCGCCAGCATATTGGTCCGGTCATCGTCGGTAACCGCCAGCATCGCATCGGCCCGCCCGATACCAGCCTCGCGCAGAAGCGCAGAGTCAAGACCATCGCCGTGCAGAACGATTGTTCGTTCCAATGCTTCGGCGGCGATTTCGGCGCAGGCACGATCACGTTCGATAATCTTGGCCCTTACACGACTTTCGCGTTCTTCCAGAGTTCGCGCGACCTCAAGCCCAACATTCCCGCCGCCAACGATTACGACGCGGTCTTGTTTACCCTGAAGTTTTCCGAACACCTCCATCGTGCGCTCCACATCCTGAACGCTTGTGAAGACATAGCACTCGTCACCTACGAACAACTGATCCTCGGATTCTGGCGCAAAGAGCGAGCCTTCGCGCCGGATCCCAACAACTATCGAGCTGAGCGTAGAGAATAAGTCCGTCAACTGCCTCAAGGGTGTGTTCACGATTGGACAGTCTTCATCAACGCGAATACCCAGCAACTGGGCCTTACCGTCCATGAAAATTTCGGTATCGAATGCGGACGGCGCGGACAAGCGGCGCATCGCAGCGGCGGCTACTTCGCGTTCAGGGCTGATCACCACATCTATCGGGAGGTGATCGCGGCGGTAAAGATCAGAATGGATGGCCTGAAGATAGGATTTCGACCGCAAACGGGCGATCTTACGCTGAATCGAAAATACGGAATGCGCCATCTGGCAGGTGACCATGTTCACCTCGTCAGAATGGGTGGCGGCGATAATCATGTCTGCATCGCGAGCCCCTGCCCGTTCCAGCACATCGGGATAGCTGGCAAAACCCGCTATCCCCTGAACGTCCAGTGTTTCGGTCGCGCGGCGCACCAAATCGGGATTGTTATCCACCACCGTCACATCATTCAGTTCACCCGAAAGGTGCCGCGCGATTTGCCAGCCCACCTGACCAGCGCCGCAAATGATGACCTTCATGTTCCTGGCCCTTCTGCCTGAATTCTTTGAATGACAGATGCCCACATAGCGGTCAATTGAATTGTCATGGCTACTTTGATGAGGCAATGTAAGTGTATGAAATCAATGCTGCCCACACTTGTTTGCCTGCTGACATTGTCGGCCTGCGGACCGTTGTCGTTGTATTACCGCGAAGGGGAAAGCGTTTCACGCATGCAATCTGAGACGACGGAATGCCGGGTTCAGGCCTTAAAAGACGCGCCCGTAGCAAACCAAGTACGACAAAGCCCACCAGTCTATTGGCCGGGTCGGTCTTATTGCGACGGCAGAGGACGCTGCTATCGAACTCCCGGTTGGTGGGAGCCGGGTAGAATTTACACGGTGGACGTAAATAAAGGACTTCGCGACACGGTCGAGGCCCAATGTATGGCAAAGAAAGGCTTTCGTCCGGTAAGCCTCCCACCCTGCAAACAAGCGGTTAAATCTAGGGTGGCAGCGGTACGAACAACGACATTGCCTCCGCTCAACTCGGCATCGTGTTTTGTCAAATTTGATGACGGGTCATTTCAGATCATCACGCCAGGGCAAACTGGGTAGCGGCCGTTCTTTCTAAGCAGCCATCCGTCGACGCGCCAGCCAAAGATGGGCACCAATCGCGGCCAGGTAAAACCCGACAACTGCAACAAGCATTCCATCCACTCCGGTTAGTCCTAAAACAGCCAACAGGACAGGCGTACCCAGCAGGTTACCGGAATTACCCATCTGGGCCATCGCCCCATAACTCAAAGCCTGCGTCTCTGCAGAGTCATTCAATTCAGGTACAGCAGCGAAGCTGCCACCTTGCACCAAACCCAGAACCGCAAACAAACCGATGGCGACATAAGTTAACGGACACCCCAAAAAAGCGGTACCCATTATGGCGATCCCAAGGGCAAAGCCCAAATTGATCACGGCTACGCTGGTCAGATAGGTCAACATCAACGGCACAGCCAGCCAAGACAAAACAATCCCGGCCAGCGGCATCAAACCTGCCACTATTGAACCAGTATTTCCTTGGAACTGACCGGGCAAGATTGCGAGAAGCGAGACAAAAGTCAGGGTATAAAAAAACCATCCGATCGGAGGAGCAGCCACCCGAGGAGAGCTATAGATCCGCGCATGCGCTCTTAACAAAGCGCGCCAGCCCCAATTGAATTCGCCCGGTTCTCCCAAATCGATTCTAATGCGGCACAACGCCAGGATTGCTGCGGTTAAAATCATCAAACCGCCATGCAACGCGAAAAATACTGACAGCCCAAATTGATCGACAATTTGTAGACCGATCCATGCGTTTAGTGCGAAAGCGACGCCAAAAAAAGTACTCCACAATACCATCGCCGCGTTGCGTGCACGTCCTACCGTGATTTGTGCCATGATTGTTGGCGCGGCAACTACAATTGCCAGGTGAGACATCCCCTCGACGACACGACTGGCCAACATGACGTAAAAACTGGGTTCCGTCGCTTGAAAAAGAGAAACTAGCCCTCCTAGGACAAGGCCAAAAATCAAAAGCCGCGAGGGGCCAATCCAGGTGGTTATTGAGCCTGAGAGGGCACCGAGAAGGGCGCCTATCAAGCTCACGATCGATAACAGCCAACCAATCGCGTCGCCAAATTCGGGATACAGCGACGAAACTTCGGTAAACGGAACCGCGATTTTGGCAAATTGCGTGGCCGCTCCCAACCCTGCCATCCAAAGCAGAACGACCTGAAATAGAACTTTAAATGAACGTGCCATAAGGCGGTTCTATCGATACGGCGCAGCCTCGGGAACGCATAAATTATGCGGACGCAGCACGGGAACTAGTTACCAACCGCACCGGAGTGCCATCAGAAAGGTAAAGTCGCTCCCACACGATTTCGCCGGCCCAGATGCGTATTCTGTCGTGCACCGCCTCAGATGTTATGAAAGCCTTAGGTAGCGGCGCGTGAAGTTCCCACCATCCTTCGTTGGCCAACTCAGTCTCAGCCAAGCGGATTTCATCCGTTGCGAATTGCCAGAGCGACACTCCCAACAAAGCGTGCTGGCTCGTCCGCCAGTCCTGCGCACGGCTGGCGGAATAAGCGAGGCATTTGTGGCTGGCTTCGTCCACCAGATGCACGCACTCTTTCGAATTCATCACAAGTCGCCTCAAAACTTCGTCTTCTGTCTTTCTCGATTCGAACTGAGAAAACACTGATTGTTGAGTCTTCGGGGACGGTGTTTGTGATCCACTTTCCCATCGCGACACAGTGGTTTGGTTCACCTGCAACCGGTCGGCCAGGGCGGATTGCTTCAACCCGATAGATCTGCGCAATCGCTTCAAACGCAAGCCGAATGCGGGATAGCCGCGTGTTTCTAGCACGAGGCCTTTTGATAATTGATGGTCGCTGACCAAATCTTCACTTTCACCGTACCGACCAGACATCCAACTGGTTGATTTAGTCACGACGCAAAACTCCGTCAAAAATCTCTATTGTTAATTTCGATAGATCATTCTGCTGGTTCCGGTTCGTCAATTTGCGCCACTCTTGCACCGGATTTATTCGATGTAACAACACCTAGAGACTTCAGTTTGCGATGCAATGCGCTCCGCTCCATACCGACAAAGCTGGCTGTGCGGCTTATATTGCCGCCAAACCGATTGATTTGAGTCAGCAAATATTCGCGTTCAAAGGCTTCGCGCGCCTCTCGCAGCGGCAATGTCGCCAACGCTCCGGATAAAACAACGCGCCCTGTTTCATCGGACTTTTCCTCTTCGCTTGGCAATTCCCGTGCTTCTACCGGACCTGTACCATCGCCCAGTATCAAAACGCGCTCGATCAGATTCTTCAGCTGTCGAACATTGCCGGGCCAAGTCATCGTCTGCAGCAAGGCCACAGCCTCATCCGACAATTCTCGCATCGGCAAGCCCTGTGTTTCATTACAGATCCCAATAAAGTGCTGCGCTAGCACAGGAATATCCTCGCGGCGCTCCTCCAACGAAGGCACGGCGACTGGAACGACGTTAAGGCGGTGATACAGTTCTTCTCGGAAACGTTCAGCCGCTATTTCCTCTTCGAGATTGCGGTTCGTTGACGATATGACGCGAAGATCGACCCGCACTTTGTCGGTGCCGCCGACCCGTTGAAACTGCTGGTCGACAAGAACACGTAGAATCTTGGACTGAGTACCCAAAGGCATATCGGCCACTTCGTCGAAATAGATTACGCCTCCATGAGCTTCTTCCAACAAGCCGGACTCCACACCGCGTTCTGCGGTTTCACGTCCAAAAAGAACCTCTTCCATCCGCTCCGGCTCGACCCCAGCACAGTTGACAGTAACAAAGGGTGAATTCGCGCGATTGGAATGCGCGTGAATATAGCGCGCAGCGATTTCTTTGCCTGACCCCGCCGGCCCGCTCAGCATCACGCGACCGTTCGATTTTGTCACTTTGTCCAATTGGCCCTGCATTGCTCGGAAGGCGGCAGATTTTCCGATCATGTCCGAACTACTGACTTCCTTACGCTTGAGCGAAGCGTTCTCTCTGCGCAGCCGCGACGTTTCCATCGCGCGCCGAATAACAACCATTAACTGGTCGATGTTGAAAGGTTTTTCGATAAAATCGTAAGCACCTTGCTTGATGGCAGCGACCGCGATCTCGATGTTGCCATGGCCGGAAATGATAACAACCGGAACATCTGGGTTATCGCGTTTCACCGCCTTCAGGATGTCAATGCCATCCATTCGGCTGTCCTTCAACCAGATGTCCAGGATCAACAGCCCCGGGGGTTCGGAATTAATGGCCGTCATGCACTCGTCCGAGTTCCCGGCCAGCCGGGTTGAATAGCCTTCGTCCTCCAGAATGTCGGACACCAGTTCGCGAATATCGCGTTCGTCATCTACGATCAGAATGTCACTCATCTTTTAGCCTGCTTTCAGTGGTTTGGTTTTTTTCGCCTGTTTCTGAGGCGCATTGGTCGGGGTCTCTCCGACCCCGGGAAGACGGATGACAGCCATTGCGCCAAAATGGTCCTGTCCGTCGAAGACGGGCGCATCTTCAAGTGTCAGCGCACCGCCGTGTTCTTCGATTATCTTTTTGACAATGGGCAGGCCCAGACCCGTCCCCTCGTCGCGGGTAGTTACATAAGGTTCAAACAGCCGGGCCCGGTCTTCTGGCAGACCAATACCGTTGTCCGCGATGGTGATCAGTGTCCCGTTATCGTCAACGGACATCTCAATTTTGATTTGCGGCAGCAGATTTTCCGGCGCACCTTTTTCTTTCAGTGTTTCAATCGCTTCACCCGCGTTTTTGATCAAGTTGGTCAATGCTTGGTTCAACATCGTTGCATCAACATCAGCCTGCACCGGTTGATTTGGAAGGTCCGCTTTGATTTGTACGCCCGGTTGACCAGACTGCTGCAGCAAGACCGCTTCGCGAACAAGGTCGACCACATTTTCGTTATTCCGGTCGGGTTCAGGCATACGTGCAAATTTGGAAAACTCGTCCACAATACGTCGCAGATCATTTGTTTGACGCACAATGACGTCAGTCATCGCCTCAAGGCTCTTGCAGTCTTCTTCGTCGAGTTTGCGGGAAAATTTGCGTTTTATCCGTTCGGCGCTCAATTGAATCGGTGTGAGTGGGTTCTTGATCTCGTGTGCGATCCTGCGCGCCACATCACCCCAAGCGGCCATTCGTTGTGCGCTTACCAAATCAGTGACATCATCAAAGGCCACGACATAGCCTTCAAGACGACCATCTTCGCCGCGTCTGGTCGCCATCCGCACCAGCAGATTCTCTAAGCGCCCCTTTCGAGTTACCTTAATCTCACCCTGAATTGATTCTTGCCCGCTGTCTTTTAAGCTTTCGAACAAAGGCAAAAATTCGGGGACTGCAATTCCGATGGCCAAATGTTGCTCTCCTCTGGACCAGTCAAGCAGTCTTTCGGCAGAGCGATTCACAAAAGTCACGCACCCATCTGAGTCCACTCCTACAACACCGGAGGTGACAGAGCTCAGGACCGAGTCAAACAGACGACGGCGACGCTCGATCTGTCTGGTGTTTTCCAGAAGCGTGTCCCGCTGACCTTTCAACTGCCGGGTCATCTGATTGAAATAGCGTCCCAGCATCGCAATCTCGTCGTCGCTGGCCTCTTCAATCACCTGCACACTTAAGTCGCCGGCACCCACGCGCTGTGCAGCCGTGGTCAATCGCCCAACAGGGCGCGACAGCCGCTCGGCGAACCACATCCCCAGTGACATCGCCGCGAGAATAAGGATGACCGCAAAACCCAGATACAAAAGCCCAAATTCGAATAGTACCCTGCCTCGCTCACTTTCAAGTTGTCGGTAAAACTGGGCTGTTTCCTTTGTGTCATCCAGAAGAGTCAGAAGCTGGCCGTCAACTTCGCGACTTACATATAGATACCGATCAGCGTAAGCTCTCAGGGGAACAAGGGCGCGAAACTCGCTGTTGTTCCAATCGTCGATTATGGCAAGACCTTGATTGTCGGCTTCAGCAATCTGTTCAGTTGTAGGTTCTTCGTAATTGAATAAATAGGAACGATCACCCCGCGCTCGGATTTCGCCACTGCCGTCGATAACATAGGCCTCTCTTAAACCGCGTTGAATCTGTGCTTGCCCTTGCGCCAAAACCTCACGCAGCTCTGCGTCGGAAATGTAGAAATCCAGTGCCCTCGCATTGTCCAAAAACCGGGCCAGCACAGAAGCGTCCTGCGTCAGGCCTTGTCTGTGTTCCAGCTCGTATGCCTCTGCGGCAGTAAGAGAAGAGCCAACAACCTGACGAACCCGGTCAGAGAACCAGCCCTCGAGGCCGATGTTGACTGTTAAACCAGCGAAGATGGCCACAGTTACTGTGGGAACCAATGCCAGGAGCGTAAAAGCTCCGATCAGACGAAGATGCAGGCGGGATCCCGCGGACTTTGCCCGGCGGGCTGCGATCAGGCTACCCAGCTGGCTTAAAACCAGCGCTGCGACAACCAGCACATACACAAGATCGGCCAATAGAATCAGACGGAGTGTTGGGGCCGTCGCGCCAAGATCAAATGGACCGATAACAAGGTAAGTCGCAAGTGTAAGGATGGGACCCAGAATAACCAGGCCGAGGCTGCCAATATTTCGCAATCTCCGTGACTTACGCCACTGATTGATCGATAGGATTGACCGGCTGTGTGCCCGGGTTGCCACCTTCTGCCCTCATTCTGATGTGCCGCTTGCGCAGCTAACCGCCATATCTCGTGGTCGTTGCCCGGGTCGGACCCGGATGCCACGGTTTGTGTGGCCATATTACATCAGTTTGCGGCGGCGTGTCACCTGAATATCGAGGTCTGTAATCTTTTTTCGAAGAGTATTTCGGTTAATACCTAACAAATCAGCACATTTTGCCTGATTGCCACCTGTTGCCTCGAGCGCAATTTCGATCAAGGGCGCCTCGACTTCGCGCAGAATCCGCTGATACAGGCCCGGAGGGGGCAGAATGTTTCCATGCAGATCAAAGTAGCGACGCAGATGACGGTCAACAGAAGAAGAAAGTTTTTCGCGCTCACCGTCGCCCAAAACCGGCTCAGCTTCGGGCTGTGAACCCAAAACCATCTCGACCTCCAGCTTCGAGATTTCGTCAGCACGGCTGGTCAAGCTCAAACGGCGAACGGCGTTTTCCAATTGCCGTACGTTGCCTGGCCAAGAGTAACGCCGGACGAGTTCCACCGCTTCAGGGCTGAGCCAACGCTTTGTCCCACTGTCCCTTTCTTCGCGAGCCAAAAAATGGTCTGCCAACAGCGTAACATCATCAACTCGTTCACGAAGCGCGGGCACATGAATCGTGGCGCCGCTCAGGCGGTAGTAAAGATCCTGCCGAACTCGACCCTGTTCCATCGCGTCGGCCAAGTCTGACTGGCTGGTAGCCATAAATCGAGGCACGTGATCTCCGGGTGTATCCATCATTCGGACGATACGCGCCTGAATTTCGTCGCCAATATCCGTGATTTCGTCGATTAACAGCGTTCCGCCGCGCACTCGCGCCATCACCCGGGCAGGTCCTTCAAGATCACTCAGATCCGCAGCCGTTGCCGTGACAAAAGGCAGAGTACGCCTATCCGAGAAGTCATGAATAGCCTTCGCAATCAAAGATTTACCGGTTCCACTTTCACCAGAAATGATTACCGACAAATCTGTATTCATGACGCGCGCAACCAGACGATATAACGCCTGCATGACTGGGGTTCGACCGACCAGTGGCAGGTCATCAGGTCGATCCTCGCCATCATGTGTGATCTCAGGCTGACCACGCTGTTTCTGATCCAGCGCGCGCGCAGTGCGCTTCATCAGGTCCGGCAAATCGAACGGCTTGGGAAGATAGTCGTATGCATCCGCCTCGGCGGCCTGAATGGCGGTCATGATCGTATTCTGCGCCGAAATCACAATGACTGGAAGACCGGGCCTATCTTCTGCAATTTTAGGCAGCATTTCCAGACCATTACCGTCCGGCATTACCACATCTGAAATCACCACATCGCCCTTGCCTTCACCGACCCAACGCATCAAAGTCGTCAGCGAAGACGTCGCGTGAACCTTACATCCTGCACGGGTCAGCGCTTGTGTTAGAACTGTTCGGATCGTGCGGTCGTCATCGGCAACCAGTACTGTGCCATCCATCAGTTATTCTCCATAATTTTTTCATCACGCGGCGCCCGGCGCAGCGATAGCCGAAAAACAGTACGCCCAGGAACTGAGTCCGCTGTAATCCAGCCGTCATGATCGGAAATGATCTTACTGACCAATGCCAACCCAAGCCCTGTCCCGTTTTCCTTGCCCGAGACGAAAGGATCAAAAATATCGCTTCGGATCTTATCAGGCAGACCCGGACCGTCGTCGATAATCTCGATCTGCAACGGTAATGAATGTCCCGATCCGTCGCTGCGACGCAGTCGGAAGGAATGCTCGAAATACGTTCGAAGACGGATTTTTCCGCCCTTTGGATCGGCTGCTTCGGATGCATTTTTCAGCAGGTTCAAAATTACCTGCAGAAATTGATCCGGGTCACCATAAGCCAAAGGCAGCGAAGGGTCGTAATCTTCGATAATGGTCATGTGAGCGCCAAATCCAAGCAAAGCGGATCGGCGGGCGCGGTCCAGTACATCATGTATGTTCACAGGCTTGAAATCCGGCTCGGACAGATTGCCAAATTGCTCGACTTGTTCCAAAAGCTTTACGATTCGGCGGCTCTCAGCAACGATAAGATCCGTTAATTCAAGGTCTTGAGCCGATATATTCATGCTCAACAACTGTGCCGCACCTGTGATTCCAGCCAGGGGGTTCTTGATTTCATGCGCAAGCATTTCTGCCATGCCGATCGCGGACTGAGCCGCCGACTTTACCGTGTTCCCTCTGGTCATCTGACCCGCAAGTTCGCGTGGTGAGATTATCATTATCATTGAACCCGGATGTCCCATCAGGGGCGCGATTTGCAATGCGCATTGCAAGGGCGCCCGGTTACCCGAACCAACATCCACATCGTTGACAAAGAGTGGTGAGCTTTGCTGCCGTGCCCTCAGAAAAGCGGCCTCCAACGGAGCGTCCACGGCGACCTGATCCCAGACGGGATGCCCCAGAACGGACTTGCGTGAGGCGTTCAGAAAACCCTCACCCGCAGAGTTCACATCAGAAATTCGATCCTCGGCATCTATTATGAACGCCGGGACGGGAAGAGATGCCCAAATGCTTTGATCCGAAGTCATGCAGCGACCTCTCGGTCGGGCAATAACGCGTCAACCAAAAGCCTCAGTACTTCTTTTTCATCTCGTGAGGTCAGAACGGCGCGACGTAGACCGGCGGGCGTGGCCACTTCATCCATGTACCAGCCGAGGTGTTTGCGTGCGACGCGCAGACCAAGTTCGGCACCATAAAACGTCAGCATCGCCAGATAATGTTCTTGAACCATTTCAACAAGTTCAGCGCCTGAAGGAATGTAAGGCTCGGGCGCACCGAAAAGATCATTGCATACCTGAGCCAAAAGCCATGGCCTACCTTGCGCACCACGACCGATCATCACTCCGTCTGCACCTGAGAGTGAAAGCGCGGTGCGCGCAGCAGCCGCGTCAACGATGTCACCATTGGCAATGACCGGAATTGAAACTGCATCTTTCACAGAACGTATGGCTTTCCAATCAGCGCGTCCCTTATAAAACTGGCAGCGGGTGCGTCCGTGTATTGTTACCATTTTGACTCCGGCATCCTGTGCGCGGCGTGCAACATCGGGAGCATTCAAAAGATTATCATCCCACCCCAAACGAGTTTTTAAAGTCACTGGAACCTGAACCGCCGAAACCACAGCCTCGATAAGCGTCAGTGCATGGTCCGGCGTTTTCAACAATGCCGAGCCGGAATAGCCGTTGGTGACTTTCTTTGCTGGGCATCCCATGTTGATATCAATTACCCGGGCGCCGCGGTCAGCAACCTGTCGGGCAGCCTCAGCCATCCAATACGCTTCACGCCCCGCCAATTGGACAGCGGTGTTTTCAACATCGGCTGAAAGTTCGGCCCTTTCCCTGACACCGGGTTTCGCTTGGACCATTTCTTGGCTTGCAACCATTTCGCTCACCACCAGTCCAGCGCCAAAGCGCATTACGAGATCGCGAAAAGGTCGGTCGGTGATTCCAGCCATGGGCGCCAGAAGCACCGGTAAGGCCAAGTCCTTTTCAGCAAGACGCAGTGTCAACGTGCCTAATCCTTGAGCAATTGGAGTTTTGATATAGAAATCGGAGCATATGAACAATAAATCGCCGCGCTACAAGCCCGCAAAATCATCAGTTGCTTAATTTTTAATCACGTTATCGCAGGTGATTGCCTCTGCATTCACCGCGCCCTAAACATTCCCAACGATCAGGAGGCCACGAGCGCATGAAAACTGCAGCAATAATTGTCGCCGCAGGGCGCGGTCAACGCGCAGGAGGTGGCACGCCAAAACAATGGCGTGTCCTAGCAGGTCGGCGCGTCGCAGATTGGACAATCGAGCGGTTTACCGACCTTGTCGATCACATTGTACTTGTACTATCGCCTGATGATGAAAGTGCGTGGCACGAATTCAGGGACAGCGACATTATTCTCGCCGCCGGCGGAGACGACCGTGCGAATTCTGTTCGAAGCGGACTACACGCACTTTCCGATAAGGGCGTTCAGCGTGTACTTATCCACGATGTAGCGCGCCCTTGTGTTAGCCCTGACACGATAACAAACATACTGTCATCATTGAAAACCTATATTGCAGTTGCACCTGGGTTGGCTGTGACGGATGCACTCTGGACTGGTGACGGGTCTGTCGTAACCGGAGTTCAGGATCGGACCGGATTGTACGCGGCTCAAACGCCGCAGGGATTTCATTACGACGCCATCGTTTCAGCTCATGCCTCTCATTCCGGAGGCGCTGCGGACGATGTTGAAGTTGCACGCGCAGCAGGCTTGGAAGTCGCCATATTGCCGGGTGACCTCGATAATATCAAAATTACGTATCCCGAGGATTTCGCCCGGGCCGAGCAAATTTTAGGAGCAGCTATGGACGTAAGGTTGGGCAACGGGTTTGACGTGCATTGTTTTGGTGACGGCGACCACGTGGTTCTGTGCGGTGTAAAACTTCCGCATGATCGCGGACTTCAGGGCCACTCGGACGCGGATGTCGGAATGCATGCCGTAACCGATGCAATATATGGAGCGTTAGCGCAGGGTGACATAGGTCGTCACTTTCCCCCGTCCGACACTCAGTGGAAAGGTGCAGCCAGCGAGATATTTTTGCGGCATGCAGTAGAATTGGCAGGTCAGATGGGATTTCGACTTTCCAACGTGGATTGTACGCTGGTTTGCGAGTACCCCAAGATCGGCCCGCATGCCCCTGAGATGCAAAAAGAAATGTCCAGAATTATGGACTTGGAATTGGACAAAATCTCTATAAAGGCAACGACGTCCGAGCGTTTGGGTTTTACCGGACGCGGCGAAGGCATCGCGGCATTGGCCACCGTATGCGTGGTGAAACCGTGAACGTCGCGCGTCTGGTTGGGACGGTTTGCGGGATTGGATATCTGCGACCGGCGCCAGGAACTTGGGGGTCTTTAGCCGCATTGCCTTTGGCTTGGGCCATGCATGAGTTGGGCGGTTTTCCGCTGTTGGCTCTGGTGACACTTATCGTTTTTGCGGCGGGTATTTGGGCCACTCGTGAGATGACGGCTGGGCAAGAAAATCACGACCCTTCAGAAATCGTTGTCGATGAAGTTGCCGGTCAGCTGATCGCCGTGTGGGCTATCTCTTTTCCAGCTTGGACCCATGGTATAGAAATCACACAACTTTGGCCGGGATGGATTGCGGGATTTGTCCTGTTTCGGCTATTTGACATTTCGAAACCCGGCCCTGTCGGATGGGCCGACCGTCGGAGTGATGCAATAGGCGTAATGTTGGACGACGTGATTGCCGGCATATTTGCGGCAATCGGGGTAACACTTCTTGCGGGTGTTGCGCACGGAGTTTTGGGCTTATGATCGCAGTTGAAATTCTTAACCAAGCCAACGCACTAGGTGTCATGATTGCCAC